>CAZTVB010000006.1:0-17191 GCA_964616315.1 uncultured Rikenellaceae bacterium | reverse complement strand
ATGCATGCTTGCGGTCACGATATCCACATGGCTTCGGTTATTGGAACTGGGCTAATAATGCATGAGTTACGAAACCGTTGGGCTGGCCGTGTAATTTTGGTTTTTGAGTCGGGCGAAGAGCAGTTGCCTGGTGGGGCTATGGCCATATTAGATTCCGCAGAATTTAAATCGGTTATGCCCGATATAATGCTTGGACTTCATGTTTTGCCAGAGATGGAGGTAGGTAAGGTTGGTTTTTGTGCTGGTCGTTATATGGCTTCGGGTGATGAGGTATACTTAACCGTTAAAGGGAAGGGAGGTCATGCTGCTTTGCCCCATACTCTTATTGACCCGGTTGTGATAGCGTCTAACATTATACTAAATCTTCAAACTATAGTTAGTCGAAGTGCTCCTGCTTTAGTCCCTACAGTGCTTTCCTTTGGTAAAGTTGAGGCCAATGGTGCAACCAATGTTATTCCTAACGAAGTTAGAATTGAAGGAACATTCCGCACCATGGATGAGGAATGGAGAGATAAGGCACATTCGTTAATTGAGATGAAAGCAAATGGCATAGCCCAATCTATGGGAGGTAGTTGCAATGTTGAAATCCGAAAGGGATACCCTTCGGTTTTCAATAATCCAGCATTAACCGTTAATGCAAAAAAACTTGCCAACGAGTTGCTTGGACTTGATAAAGTTGTGGAGCTTGAGCCAAGAATGACAACCGACGACTTTGCCTATTTTTCGCAACAAATCCCTTCAGTATTTTTTAGAATAGGAGTTGGCGCGCCTAAAGCGGAACACTTGCAACTTCACTCCTCAAACTTTATTGCCAGCGAAGATTCCTTGAAAACATCGGTGCTTCTTTCTGTCTGGCTTTTGTTGAATAATCTGAAATAAATCAACTCAACACCCTGTTTGTAACATTGATGTAACCTATACCCACCTTTCATCAACATCATTGTTTGTTAGATAACAATTTCAGCCAATTTAGATATTGGTTTAGAAAAATGTTGTAACTTGTTGCTCGTTAATAAAATATCAAATAGTTCTCAATTGCAGAATATCACAGCAATAGAGGAATTTTGGAGTTTTAAATTTTGCTTTAAACGATGATTTTGCGTGTTGGTTTCATTTTGATTATTATTTTTGCAGAATTTAACAGAAAACGTTTTAAGTGCTATAACATAGTGAGTTGAAGGCCTTCGGTAGGTGCTTTAACTTATTTTTTTTTATTGAATCAATGGAAATTCATCAGATATGAAAAAACAATTACTTAATCTGCTAGTGCTTGTATTGTTTAGCACAAATCTATTTGCTCAGGAGGGTACAAAACAATTGATGCCGAACTCGAGCGATAGACTATGGTTGGAGTTTAACGTGTTTGGAACAGCTGGGCAGGGTTTTGGAATGTACAATTGTGCGGCCGATAAACGCATTAATATAAGGCTTAGAGCTGGCGAAAAAATGTACTTTGGAATGAAGCTTAGTGGCTATTACTCCAATAATATTACCGATGCCGATAGAGTATATTTTAGGGTGAAAAATCCGAGCGGGACAGTTGTGTTCACCGAACGTAATGTGCCTACATCCGGAACAGGTTATATATCAAATTATACGCAGGCCATAACAGGTCCAAACGGTGTAAAACTAAACGGAACAACAATTAGTGGAGGTTACAGTGCCTACACATTCACAGCCGCAGCAACAGGTGATTACTATATTGAGTTTGCGGAAACATCTTCAATGCGCGATAGGTTTGCCTTAGAATTTTTTGATGTAACGGTTACTGATGCAAGCGATAATATTATTACTAATCCTGGAGCACCCAACGTTTCAGCAGGTAGGCTATGGTCAAAAGCTTGGCAAATGACCACTACAAGTTTTACCAGTTACAGGGTAAACTCATACTTTTATGTGTTCACCTCCGATGAGTTTATCAATAAAATCAATTTTCAGTTTTACCCATACTCTTTTATTTTTCAGTCTAACTCCTATGGTTTAATTAAGCCAGTCTCGGAAAGTAATTATATAAAGCGAGCACAAAGTAAGGATGATGACCAAACGGCTAATGCTTATGAATATAGTATTTATTTAAACGATCCTGATAGAAGTGTATGGCCAAATACTCGATTGGCCGCACCAACAGTTCAGGTTTGGGCAGATAATGAGTTGTTTTTTGATTATAATTATAGCAGAACACCCCAGCAACTTTCATTTCCAAGTAACACTATTAATGTGGAAAAGAATAGACCAGGTTGTACATATAATTCTATTGCAATATTTAAAATAAACTCAAATATTGATGGGTTTACTGCAATTTTGCTTGATTTGGATGGCGATGGATCCTACTCAACTTCAGGTAGCGACAGGGTTATTTATCGTGATATGAAGAAAGGGAATAACTATATTCTTTGGAATTTTAAAACTGATGCAGGAGCCGAAGTTCCTGTTGGAACATATAGGGCTTCTGCAACATTTCTTGGAAGAGGCCCTACCCACTTCCCTGTTTATGATGTGGAGCAACTAGATGGTGTTCAAACTACAGCCGTACGACCTTTCAAAAAACTTAATGCCTCAATTTATTGGGACGATACGTTTATATCTCGTTGGGGCGATGAGACTGGGGGTGGTTTAATGGACGAAACACAGCGTAAGAACCTAGTCGTAAATCAAACTGTACCCCGAACGTGGTCGTGGAATGCTGCTTTAGAAGATGAGAATTTCAATGGCAATATTAATACCATGAATACATGGTTCAATGCTATTGATTTGGGCTATTCGCAAATAATCCTCAATGTGTCGCAGAGCACCACAAAATGTGTTGATGGGCTCGCTCCTTATGTTGGCGATATTTACAAGGAAGGATTGCCAAATAATAATATAACCTTTACTCAACTCGATTTTACTAAGAAATTCTTTGACCCAACAGAGAATCCTTTAAACAGAATAAGAGTATTGTCTTTACCAACAAACGGAACACTTCGGCTTTCTGGTGTTGCTGTAACTGTTGGACAGGTAATTACTTTAGCGAATCTGCCTAATTTAACATTTACCCCAACATCCGACTGGATTGGTCGAACATCATTTGACTATGAAGCTAGAAACAATTCTGGCAATTGGTCAATGAATCAGGACAAGGTTTATCTCACTGTAAACACAACACCAACAATTTCATCAATTGTCGATCAAAATTTATGTACCAATACTCCTTCGCCAGCAATTCCATTTACCGTTGGCGATGGTTCTGAAACTCCTGCTGGTAATTTAACTGTTACAGCTTACTCTGCTGACCCAACATTTGTTCCTAATAGTTCAATTGTGTTAGGCGGCAGTGGTACAAATAGAACAATTCAGGTTACGCCTGTTGCAAATAAGTCAGGAAATGCCATTATCTACGTTATGGTTGACGATGGACTTTCGCAAGCTATCCAAGAGTTTGCTGTATACATTAGTCCCGATTTGGAATTTAGTGGTGACACTACTGTGTGTGTTGGACAGGATCTTTACCTTGTTGCTCAAGAGACGGGCGCATCATCCTACGCATGGAAATACAACGGGACAACCGTAAGTGGAGGAACATCTAAAACCCTAAATAAAGTTTGGGGTACATATTCTGCTGGTAATTGGGCGCTCACAATTACGAAGGGAAGTTGTACATCAACTAGGAATTTTGAAGTTGTAATTTCTCCTTTAACAACATTTACGGGCGATGCAAATGTTTGCGTTGGTGAAGAAATTGCGCTTAGTGCAGTAGAGAACAATGCCACATACACTTGGAAGAAAGGAACTACAACAGTTTCGTCTGCTAAACAATTTTATAAATCTAGTGCAGCGCTTTCCGATGCCGGGACAAATTATTCCTTAACAGTAACTAAAGCCGGATGTACCGCAACTTCCCCAAATTTTACAATTTCAGTAGTAAACCAGCCAAACATCGGTCTTACATTGACAGGAAGTACAGTCAATCCAGGTTCAAATGGCACAATTACAGTAACTTCAGCCCAAAATGGGGTAACGTATAATGTTTACAAAGATGGAGCAATTGTGGCGTCAGGTGTAGGCGCTGGGGTTAATCTTAACATTACGGTGTCTTCCATTAATTTGGTTATTGGTTCTAATCTGTTTGAAGTAAGGGCAAGCAATGGTAATTGCGAGATACCTATGAGCAATACAGTTACCATTACTGTTAGAGAACCCGGTATTACTGTTTCTGCAATATCGGGGAATACCACGGAAGGAGGCGGAACAGCAACCTTTACCGTAGTACTAAAAACTCAACCATCAGCAAGCGTTGTTATACCTATTAGTAGTTCCGACTTGACTGAGGGAACTGTTAACACACCAAGTTTAACCTTTACAACAGCAAATTGGAACACACCTCAATCAGTAACAGTTACAGGTGTCGATGATGTAATTATTGATGGCAATATCGTTTACTCAATTAGCATAGGTGCATCAACCAGTTCAGACCCATATTACAACAATATTGACTCCGACGATTTATCTCTTAGTAATATTGATAACGATATTGCTGCGGTTAACGTTACCCCAACATCAGGGTTAACTACCACTGAAGCAGGTGGAACAGCAACCTTTACAGTTAGGCTGGCAAGTCAGCCTTCGGCAAATGTTTCATTTACGCTAAGTTCATCTAACACCCTTGAGGGAACGGTTTCTCCAACCAATGTTACGTTCACATCAGGTAACTGGAACAGCCCTCAAACAATTACAGTTACAGGGGTGGATGATTTGGTTGACGATGGCGATGTGCTTTACTCAATTATCACTTCTGCAACAACTAGTGGCGATGCATTGTTTAATAACCTAACGGTTGCCGATATATCGGTCACAAATCTTAACAACGATATTGCTGGGGTTATTGTCAGCCCAACATCAGGGTTAACTACTACCGAGGCAGGAGGCACGGCCACGTTTACAATTCGTCTTGCAACACAGCCAACGCAGAATGTATCTATCACGTTAAGTTCCAGCAACACTGCAGAAGGAAATGTTTCGCCAACTAACGTAACCTTTACTTCGGCTAACTGGAGCGTTGCACAAACCATTACCATAACAGGGGTTAACGATGATATTGATGATGGAAACATCAGCTATACTATTATAACATCCAATGCAACAAGCACTGACACAAAATATAACAACATGAATGTTGCTGATGTGTCTGTGGTAAATACCAATGATGATACAGCCGGTGTTACTGTGACCCCAACTTCCGGTTTAACTACCACTGAGGCTGGAGGAACAGCAACATTTACCGTAAGGCTTAATAGCAGGCCAACAGCCAATGTTGTAATTGGGTTAAGCTCTAGTAACATAGCCGAAGGTATAGTTTCACCAACTACATTAATCTTTACCAATGCAAATTGGAACGTTGCACAAACAGTAACTGTAACAGGAGTGGATGATTTTGTTCAGGATGGTAATCAGGCATATTCAATAGTTACTGCTGCAGCAACCAGTGCCGATACAAAGTACAACGGCTTAAATGCTGCTGATGTTAGCGTAACCAATACAGATAACGATGTGGCCGGAATCACTGTAAATCCAACATCAGGATTAACTACCACAGAGTCAGGCGGAACGGCAACATTTACCATTGTTCTAAGGAGCCAGCCTATGGCTAGTGTTACGATAGGATTAACATCGAGCAATACTGCAGAGGGAACTGTCTCTCCTGCAAGCGTTACCTTTACTACAGCAAACTGGAGTGCACCGCAAACAGTAACCGTTACTGGTGTCGACGATGCAGTTGCCGATGGACCTAAGGCATACACTATTATAACTGCCGCCGCAACAAGTGCCGATGGTTTGTACAATGGAATAAATCCTGCGGATGTTTCGGTAACCAATAACGATAACGATGTGGCAGGTGTAACCGTTACTCCAACATCGCTTACAACGTTTGAGAATGAAACTGCTGTTACGTTTACTGTAGTGCTTAATACTCAGCCAACAGCCAACGTTACCATATCGCTTTCGTCAAGTAACACCAATGAGGGAACAGTTTCGCCCTCATCACTAACCTTTACATCTGCTAACTGGAGTACCCAACAAACCGTAACGGTAACTCCTGTTAACGATGATATCGACGATGATGATGTTGCCTATGCAATTGTTACAGGTAATGCAGCTAGTACCGATGCTAACTATAATAATATGAATGTTGCGGATGTTTCTGTGCTAAATAGGGACGATGATACTGCAGGAGCAACGGTTAGCCCAACATCAGGATTAGCCACAACTGAGGCTGGCGGAACAGCAACATTTACAATTAGACTGAATAGCAGACCAACCGCCAATGTTACTGTTGGGTTGAGTTCAAGCAACACGCTAGAAGGCACAGTGTCGCCAGCATCAGTAACCTTTACTAATGCTAACTGGAGTAGCAATCAAACTATTACAGTGACAGGCGTTAACGATAATATTGATGACGATGATGTTGCCTACACAATTATAACTTCGAATGCAACCAGTACCGATGTTAAGTATAGCGGACTTGTTGTTGCCGATGTTTCTGTAACTAATCAGGATGACGATGTGGCTGGAGTAACCGTTACTCCGACCTCCGGTTTAACCACTACTGAGGTGGGTGGAACAGCAACCTTTACCGTAAGACTTAATACTCGCCCAACGGCCAATGTGGTTATTAACTTAACATCAAACAACACCAATGAGGGAACAGTTTTGCCTGTTTCGTTAACATTTACCAGTGCAAACTGGAGTACTCCTCAAACTGTTACCGTTAAAGGAGTTGATGATGATGTGGATGATGGTAATGTTTCCTACACAATTATTACATCCAATGCGATTAGCACCGATACAAAGTATAGCGGAATGGACGTTCCCGATGTAAGCGTAACCAATACCAATAACGATACTGCTGGTATCACCGTTACTCCAACCTCAGGACTAACTACCACTGAGGCAGGAGGCTCAGCAACCTTTACCATTCGTTTAAATACAAGACCAACAGCCAATGTGTCTATTGCTGTTTCGTCGAGCAATACCGCCGAGGGCACAGTGTCGCCTGCTAGTTTATTATTTACTTCATCTAACTGGAATACTCCTCAAACGATTACCATTACAGGGGTTGATGATGATATTGACGACGATAATGTTACATATACCATAATTACCGCTGCTGCGGTTAGTGCAGACACTAAGTACAACGGTATAAATCCAGCCGATGTGTCGGTTTCCAATACCGATAACGATACTGCAGGAATTACAGTAACTCCAACCTCAGGGTTAACTACCACCGAGGCAGAAGGTACTGCAACGTTTACCGTAAGACTCAATACTAGACCTACAGCTAATGTTACTATAGGATTAACTTCTTCAAACACCGCAGAGGGAACGGTTAACCCTACTTTGCTAACATTTACGAATGTGAACTGGAGTGCTCCGCAAACGGTTACTATTACTGGGGTAGATGATTTTGTTGCAGATGGCAATAAGGTTTACTCCATTGTTACCGCTCCAGCAACCGGCACAGATGTTAAGTACAACGGATTAAATGCTTCGGATATCTCGGTTACCAATACCGATAACGATGTTGTGGGTGTTGTTGTTACTCCAACTAGTGGGTTGTTTACTACAGAGGCAGGCGGAACGGCTACGTTTACTTTACGTTTACAAAGTCAGCCAACATCCAATGTAACTATAAACCTTCTTTCAACCAATACTTTAGAGGGAACCATAAATCCTGTTACATTAACATTTACCGCTATTAATTGGAATGCAACCCAAACGGTTACAATTACTGGACAGAACGATGATGTTGACGATGACGATGTTGCATACTCCATTGTTAAACAATCTGTAGTTAGTGGAGACCTAGGTTATAACGATATAAGTGTTCCAAGTGTATCGGTTATTAACCGCGACGATGATGTTGCAGGATACAATTTCTCTACAACAAATGTTAGTTACTCAGAATCTGGGTCGGCAGTTACATTAACCGTCTCGTTGAGGTCAAAACCTTTAAGTAATGTTCTGTTTACTCTAATATCTGAGAACACTGCTAAGGGTACTGTGTCGCCTGCAAGCGTTACTTTTACCCCAGCCAACTGGAATGTCGCTCAAACCATCACCATAACACCAGTTAACAACTCGGTAATGGATGGCAACGCTACATTTAACATCGTAACATCTGCCCCAACAACTACTGATACTAAGTATTCTGGACTTAATCCGCCCGATATAGCAGTAACCTGCTTCGATGATGATATTGCAGGCATAAGCGTTTCTGCAATTAGCGGAAATACTAGTGAGAGTGGAGTAACTGCAACTTTCACCATTGTGCTTAACAGTGAACCTACCGATGATGTTTCTATTAATATTTCATCATCGAACACTGCTGAAGGTACAGTGTCTCCTACAAGTGTAACATTTACTTCGGGCAACTGGAATACACCAAGAATAATTACCGTTACAGGGGTTAACGATATGATGGTTGATGGAAATCAAACCTATACTATCGTTTTATCAGCAGCCACTAGTGCTGACGTAAATTACAATGGGATTGACCCTACTGACATTACAGTTATAAATACCGATAACGATGCTGCAGGAATAAGTGTATTCCCATTAAGTGGTCTGGAGACTACTGAGGCTGGAGGTACAGCAACTTTCACTATTTGGCTAAATACAATACCATCGGCAAATGTTCCAATTAATTTTGCATCTAACAATATTGCGGAAGGAACGGTTTCACCCGCTTCGTTTACATTTAATGCATCAAATTGGAATACACCTCAAACAATTACCTTAACAGGTGTTGACGATTTAACTAACGATGGCGATAAGCCATACCAAATAAACATTACTGTTGATGCATCGTGTACAGAACCTAACTACAAGTCAATAATAATTCCAAGCGTTTCGGCAACTAACCTCGATGATACTAAGCCAAGGGCAGTTAACGATAATGCCACAACCGATGAGGATAATTTCGTTGATATTGATGTTCTAGCAAACGATAAGGGACTCGACAAGGCGGGTATCATTGTTTCCATTGTATCTCAGCCAGCCAATGGATTGGCGGTTGTTATTACTGGAAACAAAGTTAGATACACTCCCAATGGATTATATAATGGTAACGATGTATTTAGGTACAGAGTAACAGATGGGAATGGTGGATACGATGAGGCAGATGTTACCGTTAACGTAACCTTTGTAGATGATATCCCCGTTGCAGTAAACGATAGCCGTGGTACAAGTATCAATACTCCTGTTGTGGTTGATGTGCTATTTAACGACTACGGTCTAGAGGATGGTGGAATAGTAGTGTCAATTTCATCGGCTCCAGTTCCAGCACAAGGAACCGCGGTGGCCAATGCCGATAATACCGTAACCTTTACCCCTGCATTGGGATATTTAGGCACTGCAACCTTTAAGTATAAAGTAAAGGATGCAGATAACGATGAATCCGAGGCTACTGTTACAATAACTATTCGCACAGTTAACCATACCCCCGTGGCAGTTAACGATAATGCTTCAACAGTTATAAATACTGCAAAAGATATCAACGTATTATCAAACGACTCTGGTCTTGAGGATGGATTTGGTTCGCTTACAATTTATGCCAATCCAACAAACGGAACAGCCACTGTAAATTTGAATAGAACTGTTACCTATACTCCAAATGCTGGCTTTACTGGTACCGATGTATTTAGGTATTTGCTTAGAGATGTTGATGGCGATTACTCAATTGCAACAGTTACGATTAACGTTACTGCTAAGCCCGATTATTTGCCAAAAGCAAACGATGATGGTAGAGGAACTAACAAGAATACAGCAGTAATTGTTGATGTGCTTGTTAACGATACCGGTTTGGAGGATGGCGTTGCAAGTGTTGTTCTGAATTCCTCTCCTGTTAATGGTGTTGCTGTTGTGAATGCGAATAATACAGTTACCTACACACCTAATACAGGTTATGTTGGAATCGAGATATTTGGTTATCAGGTTTGTGATATTGATGGCGATTGTTCATCGGCGAATATCCGCATCACCGTTAAGGATGTTCCTAACAATAAACCTTTAGCGGTTAACGATAATGTAACTACTGTTGTAAACAAACCCGTTGCAATCAATGTGCTGGCTAACGATAGTGGCCTTGAGGATGGCTTTGGTGCACTAACTATTCATAAAGCGCCGTTGTTTGGAACCGCGGTTGTAAATCCAAACCGTACAATTACATTTACTCCTACTTATATGTTTGTTGGAGTAGAAACTTTCGATTACATGATTACCGATAAGGATGGCGATTATGCTATTGCTACCGTAACTGTAACTGTAACCGATAGACCCGACTATATTCCTGTTGCTAACGATGACCGCCGCGGATGTAGTTTCAACCAACCAGTTGATGTTGATATTCTTTTCAACGATACTGGAATTGACGATACACCATTAACCCTTGCTATTACCGTTGCACCAACACAAGGAACTGCTACGGTTAACCCCGATAACACAATAAAATTCACACCAGCTCCCGGCTTTATTGGAACAATGACATTCCGTTACTCTGTAACCGATGTCGATGGTGACTCCGACGATGCGTTGGTTACTATCAACGTAAAATCGGGCACTAACATTATTCCAAGCGCTAAGCCCGATAATGCTACAACCATTGTTAACAAACCTGTCGAAATAAATGTTTTGGCTAACGATACTGGTCTCGACGATGGATTTGGTGGTTTGTTTATATATACGCAGCCTACATTCGGAACCGTAATTATAAATGCTAACCGCACTATAACCTATACCCCAAGCTATATGTTTGTGGGAGAGGAAACATTCCAGTATTACGTTGAGGATGTGGATGGCGATTACTCTCTAGCAACCGTAACTGTAACCGTAACCGAGCGACCAAACTATATACCTGTTGCCAATGACGATAACCGTGGATGTAGTTTCAACACCCCTGTTGTGGTTGATGTTTTGGTTAACGATACTGGTTTGGATGATCTTCCCTTGGCGATAACTATTAGCCAACAACCTGCATTGGGTACAGTTAATGTTAATCCGAATAATACTGTAACCTTTACTCCATCAGGAGGATATGTTGGAACAATGACATTCCGATATACAGTAACTGATAAAGATGGCGATTTCGATGATGCCCTAGTTACTATCAATGTTAAGGCAGGGACTAATCTTGTACCTGTTGCCGTAGACGATAATGCTACAACCTACGTTAATACCCCTGTTGATATTAATGTTCTTGCTAACGATAGCGGTCTAGGAGATGGTTTTGGTAGTATTATAGTGTTTAAAGCGCCTATGTACGGTAGTGTAACCATTAACCCAAATCGTACCGTAACTTATACCCCAAGTAACATGTTTGTTGGTACTGATAACTTCCAGTACTGGGTGCAGGATTTAGATGGCGATTATTCCATTGCAACAGTAAATATCAATGTAATTGAAAAGCCAGATTTTCAGCCAATTTCCAACGATGATAGCCGTGGATGTAGTTTCAACCAATCAGTCATTGTTGATGTGTTGATAAACGATACAGGTCTGGAGGATACCCCAATTACTGTTTCAATCTCTCAGGCTCCCACACAGGGCACTGCGGTTGTAAACCCTAACAATACTGTTACGTATACCCCTGTTGCAGGTTTTGTTGGCACAATGACATTCCGCTACACTGTAACTGATAAAGATGGCGATTCCGATGATGCATTAGTTACTATCAATGTTAAATCGGGGCTAAATGTTGTTCCGGTTGCAGTTAACGATAATGCATCTACTTACATCAACACTCCAATTGATATTAACGTTTTAGCCAACGATAGTGGTCTTGACGATGGTTTTGGTAGCATTACAATATTTGCCAATCCAGCATTTGGTAATGTTGTTGTTAATTCAAACCGTACAGTAACCTACACTCCAAGCTATATGTTTTTAGGAACAGAAACATTCCAGTACATGATTGTTGATAATGATGGTGATTATGATATTGGTACTGTAACTGTGGTTGTTTCCGAAAAGCCAGACTTTAATCCTATAGCAAACGACGACCGTCGTGGATGTAGCTTTAACCAGTCCGTTATAGTTGATGTACTATTTAACGATACAGGATTAGAGGACGCTCCAATAACCGTTGCCATTTCGCAAAACCCAGCTCTAGGTGCCGCTGTTGTTAACCCTAACAATACAGTTACCTATACTCCTGCAACAGGCTTTATTGGCGAGATGACATTCCGTTACACTGTAACCGATGCCGATGGCGATTCTGACGATGCTTTGGTTACCATAAGGGTTAAGGAGGGTGTTAATTATTCTCCAAATGCTATGGACGATAATTCATCAACCATAGTAAACACCCCTGTTACTATTAATGTGTTGGCCAACGATACAGGGCTTGACGATGGCTTTGGTGGTTTATCAATACATGTTGCATCGCCTTATGGCACTGCTGTAGTTAATGCAAATAGGACCATCACATTTACCCCAAGTTATATGTTCGTAGGAACCACAACATTCCAGTATTTGATTGAGGATGTTGATGGCGATTATTCTGTTGCTACTGTAACTGTAACAGTTACCGAGCGTCCTAACTATATCCCTGAAGCCGTTGACGATTACCGTGGAGTAACCTATAACGCACCTAGGGTTGTAGACGTTTTGGTTAACGATACAGGTTTGGATGATGTGCCTGTTACGGTTACCCTTGAATCAACTCCAGCCAATGGTTCTGCTGCTGTAAACGCCGACAATACAGTTACCTATACCCCTAATGGTTCATACCTTGGAATGGTTCAGTTTAACTACCGGGTAACCGATAAAGATGGCGATTCCGACGTGGCTACCGTATTTCTTAATGTTAAGGTTAAGAATATGATACCGGTTGCGGTTGACGATAATGCTACAACTCTTGTAAATACATCCGTGAACATTCATGTACTGGATAACGATTCTTTACTTTATGAAGGAATTAAAGCGCTACGCGTACACATCAATCCTCTTTGGGGCACTGTAGTGGTTAATGCGAATAACACCATAACCTATACACCAAGCAACTGGTTTATTGGTAACGATGAGTTTGTTTATTGGGTTGAGGATGTTGATGGCGATTATGATATTGCTACGGTTAGGGTTTCTGTTCTCGAAAAGCAAAATGCAATTCCAATTGCCAATGACGATAAACGTGCTGCAAGCAAAAATATTCCAGTAAACATCAATGTTCTAATTAATGATGATGGATTGGATGATGGTTGGATTAAGGTTTACATCAAAGAAAATCCAGATCCACTGAACGGCACTGTTTACTTGAATTCCGATAATACAGTAACGTTTACCCCTGCTGCTGATTACTTGGGCGATGCTGTGTTTAAGTACTACATTACCGACCGCACAAACGATACAAGTAATGTGGCAACGGTAACAGTTACAGTTAAGGAGATTAACTATGTCCCCGTAGCCAATCGCGATACCATATCAACCGTGATGAATTTCCCATTGCTTGTTGATGTAGTGTCCAATGATACAGGCTTGGAGGATGGCTTAGATTACATCAAGTTGATGGATAAGCCTCTTCACGGATTTGCTTATGTGTACGATGATAGAAACATCAAGTATTTCCCCGCTAGTTGGTTTGTTGGAACTGATTCACTTACCTATATGGTTGTGGATTCCGATGGCGATTATGGTGTTGCAAAGGTTATTATTACTGTAAAGGATAGACTAGACCATAAGCCAAAGGCAAACCCTGACGGTAGAGGTACAATTAAGAACCAATCCGTTAATGTTGATGTGTTGTTCAATGATGCTGGCCTAGAGGACGGCGGTCTAACACTCATTCTTAATAACTTGCCAATTCATGGAACTGCTGTTCTTGAGGCCGATAATACAATTACGTACACTCCTGCAACCGATTACTTAGGAGAGGATGTATTCTACTATCAGGTTTGCGATTTTGATAGCGATTGTTCGTCTGCCGCTGTAACCATCAATGTTAAGTTAACGAACCTTGTGCCAATTGCAGTTAACGATACTATTACTACTTACAAGGACAGGTCGGTTGTTTCAAATATTTTGTTCAACGACAAGAATCTTAGCGACGGCGGTTTAACCGTGAAGATTTACAGCCAACCTGTGAACGGAACCTTATCTATTAACCCCGACAAATCTATTACTTATACACCTTCGGCTGGTTATTTTGGTTCAGACTCGTTAAGATATATGGTTTCTGATATAGATGGCGATTTCGATATTGCCAAGGTGGTAATTGACATTCAGGATAGGGATAACATTGTTCCTATTGCGGTTGATGATATTGCCAGTACTCTTGTTGAAACCTCTGTTTTAATTGATGTATTGGCTAACGATACTTACCTGAACGACGGGGTAAAATCAGTAACCATACTTATTAATCCTATGCATGGTAGTTGTATTGTTGAAGCCAATAACAGAATTACTTACACTCCGCTTAATGGATACGTTGGAACCGACCTATTTACCTACAGGGTTTGCGATATAGATGATGATTGCGATGACGCTCAGGTTCAAATAACTGTTAATGCTGACTTAACCAAGCAGATTGATATTCCTGAGGCTTTTTCCCCAAATGGCGATGGAATTAACGACACCTTCGAGGTTGTTAATATTGCGAACTTTGGAAAAGTTAGCATTATGGTTTACAACCGTTGGGGTAACTTAGTTTACAAGAATAATAGTTACAAGAACGACTGGGATGGAACATCAAATACAGTTATGGCAATTGGTTCCAAGTTACCAGATGGTACTTATTACTATATTCTAGAGTTCTCCGAAACAGGAAAGATGTACAAGGGCAGTGTATTTATTAAGCGATAGTCAATAAAAGAAGTTAATATGATTTGTTCTAAAAAATTTTTACTGTTAGGCTTGGTTGCAATATTTGTAACCAAGCTTAACGCACAGCAAGAGCCAATATTTACCCATTACATGCAGAGTCCAATATCCATAAACCCTGCAATTACTGGTACAATTCGTAACCTTAATATCGATTTATTGTCGCGTTTGCAGTGGGTTGGTTTAGAGGGAGCACCAAAATCCTTTAGTTTATCAGCACACACGCCTTGGGCTGCCAAGAAAATTGGCGTCGGAGTTAATATTATGAACGATAATACTTGGCCCATTAGTAATACCCATATTTCAGGGTCTTATGCGTATAGGCTCAGATTGAACGATGAAATCACACTGTCTATGGGTATTAAAGGCGGTTTTACGTACTACAGCGCATCGTTAACTAGTTTGCATATAATAAACCCTGATGACCCTGAATTTCAGCATAACGAGCGTAAGTTCTATCCAAATATTGGAGTCGGGTTTTACATGTACTCCCAAAAGTTTTTTGCGGGTATATCTATGCCTCGTCTTATACAAACTGCTTTCGATAGGCAGTTCGATAAAAACTTGCGCAGGCCGCTTTACCTTATGGGTGGCTACAATTTAGACATTACTGAGCAGTGGGTATTTATGCCTTCGGCATTAGCCGGCGCAATGGTTGGTGTCCCAATGTCGGTTGATGTTACGGCAAAGTTTCTTTATCAAGGACGTTTCTTTTTTGGCACGCATTATAGGATTGGTGATGCCCTTGGTTTATTCTTCGATATGAAGATAAACAAGGAGTTAGCCGTGGGTTATGCTTTCGATTACTCTTTAAACAAGTTATCGAAAATTAACTCAGGTACACATGAACTTATGGTTTCATATGTTCTTACGCCAAAATGGAAGTTTTAGTTTTGCTTAATTAGACAAAATCTGATTTACTTCTTTTAGTTGGCAAATAAAAATTAAGTGTTTAATTTTGCAGAAACTCAAAGTGAGTTAAATTTGTAAACGAAAAAGTTTAACTAAAAACCATTAACAATGGCATACAAAATTTCTAACGATTGCACCGCTTGCGGTACTTGCATTGATGAATGTCCAGTTGAGGCTATCTCTGAGGGCGATATCTACAAAATTGACCCAGATACTTGCACTGACTGTGGTTCTTGCGCAGATGTTTGTCCAGTAGAAGCTATTCATCCTGCATAACAAAAGACATTAGTCATACAGAATCCGTGGTATTACCACGGATTTTTGCGTTTATAACAATACCTTCATTCACATTTTAAGTTGGCACAACTCGCTTGCATAAATTTTCATCCTTGCCATTTAATTTTTTCGACCTGTTGACTCGCATGTTTTTTTGATACGTATAAAATAATAATGTACTCGTCATAAGAAGAGTGCTAAAGTTTAGATCATTGCTAATATAAAGAATGTTTAGTCTTTAGTATGAAGCCTAAAACCAAAATCCTCAGTGCTATTATCTTGTTGACTTTTAGTTACTTTTGGAACTATAGGTATGCCTAACCATTCCTCGAGTTTATTGTAAACTACGCTTGGGTCGGGTAATAGGGCAATTTTTGCACCGTGGTTTTCACCTTCTTCCATAAAGAAGAGGGCATCCGCATTTCCTGTTAGTTCAATTGCACCAGCCGACCATGGGTCGTTTTTTCCATAAATGTATATTATTCTATCACCGTAGTTTTGAAGCCAACTATATATCTCTGGGACAGTAGCGCTGTTGAAGAAGTTATATGTGATTCCTCTTGGCGCAACCGCTTCCAAGTTTGGGTTCCCTGTTGAGTTTAAATCGATTTTCTTGAGCAAATTGCCATAGTAGTTCTCGTATTCAATTTGTCCCAATTCTGTTAATGATTGATAGAAGTAGGGCTCGTAATAAGCAATAGTATTATCTGAGTAGAAGTTAAAAGATACGATACCGTTTATGTGTGCAAAAAGATCTGATGGTGTTGTGTTTGCTGTGTCGGGGATTGATTCACATGAATATTTGAAGTATTGCCAAAATGTAAAGGGATAATCCATAATGTCTAGTTCAAGAATTAGTTCCCGATCCATCGAATATGTATTATCCAGATCGGATTGAATGTATTCATCAAGCAAAGAGAGGAATTCGCTCCTATGTTTTAGGGCGTAAAGTTGAACCATTTTAAGTTTTTCAAAACACTCACTCTCCCCAATATTTCTTATGTAAGTAGGGTATCTACTATCCTTTATTCCAAAAGTAAATGGAGCAACGTAGGCAACTGTTGCATCTACATCATCAGGGTAGTATCGTTTATGAAACAAAGCGGTTAATCCGCTTTTGCTGCCACCACTACTAATCCATTTGCTCTTATATATC
>CAZTVB010000005.1:0-22515 GCA_964616315.1 uncultured Rikenellaceae bacterium | reverse complement strand
GTTTAATTATTTGGTATAAAAAGTTAGTCCGTAACTAAAGGAAAAGAAAAGAGGATTCTTCCCAATTGGAGGCAAAAAGAAAAAAGAAACTTTTGAATTTGGTTTTGGTGCCAATTTATCCATTTTGGCGCTGAAGCTATTGAAATCTAAATCAAATCCAAAACCACCTGCATTAAACTTTGTACTTCCGTCGCTCGATGATATTGTTTGCTCATCTCCCATAATAACCATTGTTGTTTCTGTTGTGGTTGAAGTGATTCTTATAGACGGACGATATTTTGCAGTAATAGCTATGCCTTTCCATGTTGCTTCATCAACAAACTTACCAAAACCCCAAGTCCATCCTAAATTTCCAGTAATTTGCATTTCCAGATTAGAAATTTTCATATCCGATTTTATGCCACTCACCTCCATGCTAAAAGTTGAACCATAAACTTGAAGATCCATTCCAACACCATAATTAAGGGAACTCCACTTAGATGTTCCTGGCTTATACTCTGGAATAGCAAGATTTATTTTGTTTACGGCAGCAGAAGCACCACCACCAAAACCATTCATGGTACCGTAACCATCCATGTCCATTCTGAAATAGGTAGCCATAGCCCCTACCGAAAGATACGTAATTTCTCCCCCTCGCTTCAACCATTCATCGCGGACGGGATTTGTTGCTCCCTCTTTTTCTGAACTATAACCAAGGCTTAAATTGTTAGGGTTTGTTTTAAATCCTTCCTGCTTCTTTTGATTCTCTGCAATAGCTGTTTCATTAATTCCATCGAGTAAACCTAATTTTACACTTTCACTGTTAATAAGAACTATTGATAACAAGCCCCCTCTATTCGATAACTCGAACTCATAATTCTGCGCAGGAGAAGGTATAAAGAAATAACTAACCTCCTCAACCGATGACGCTTTGCAGTTAATTTCAAGCGGTGAACTATAGTTTGGAATAACCTTTACCAACAAAGGACTATCGGATTTTACAGTATAACTCTGACCATGAATTTTAAGTTGTACTTTCTCTATAGGATTACCACCCTTATTTGAGATGTAAAACTTCATGTTTATTGATTCCTGAGCAAATGTTGATAGTCCTATCAACGTGAAGAATATATAAGAAAGTATTGGTTTCATATTTTTAAAAAATTAAAAAAGTTTCAGAATTTTAATGGTATTAATTTTTGCCTTGATAAAATGAAAAAGTTAATTAACCCGCTTAACAGATTTGTCTTTTAAGAGCTCCGAGTCAATCTCATTTAACATTACTACCTTCAGTCCTTCAACTTGATTATCGTACTTACTAAGCTGGACACTAAGATTTTTAGGATTCAAAACCCACATTGCACCTGTAATAGGATCAACTACCAACCAACCTATTAAACCACCAACAAGAAAATTTCCTCCAATATACCATCCATTGGTTGTTGGCTTTAACTGGAGAGTCATTGTTTGAAATCCTTGCTTAGATATTTCAATTTTATATGATGCTCCTTTAAAATATCCTTTCCCTTTATTAAGAGTTATATTCGAAGGAGATTCTCCACTCCATACCATGTAATTATTGCTGTCGTATATAACAACTTTTGCCTTTTCCGGTTGAGATACAATATATATATCCTGCCTTGGGCTTTTAATGATCGTAGCACAACCAGTTAATAAAATTCCCAACAAAATGACAGCATACCGTGCAAGTGATAGTTGTTTCATAGTTGTATGATTTAGAAATTGATGATAAGGTAAACTATTTAAAACATAAAGGTATTGATTTAGAATCATGAGGGATAATATTCATCTAACAAATAGACGAATATGGACTTAAGGATGATGAAACGCTTTTTAGGTTATTTAGAATTACTGTATTTAAGGATTAGAAAATTACTTTTATTAATCGGATAAAAGAAAACAGGGCTTAAAGCCCTGTTTTCTTTTAGTATCCAAAATTGTTAGGAACATGGTATTGAGGACCTGTTTCCGGGAGTTTATGAACAGCCACAGTGGCAGAACCCGATGATGTCCCAACACCACATCCTGAGTTATCGGAAACAGCCGTAACGGTATAAGTGTAGTTTGCCACATAATTTGGGGCAACACCTTGATCAAGCCATGCAGGAGCAGGATTAACAGTATATGTATACGTTGATCCAGATGCTACATTTAGGTTAGTTACATTAAATGTACGTCCCGAATAACTCTCGTTAACCGTAAAATTGAAAGGTGGTGTTCCAGCCAGAATAATTTCAACTTGCACAGGATCGCCACTGCAAATTGGCGTACCAGTTGCTAAACCGCTAACTGTGGCTGATGCTCCTGTAGAAACTGTAACAATAGCACTGCCTGTCATTGGTTCATAGCATAGTGGATAACCTGTACGGTATGCCATAACTGTATACGTACCACCAAGGCTAATTCCAGTATAACTTAAAGCCGCATTGGTACCAACTTTGGTGTTTCCTGTAGCAGCACCATCGCGGTATAACTCATAGGTATAGTTAAGCTGTGATCCGCTAAGACTTATGGTTGCTGTTTGAACTCCACATATTGTTATAGTTCCGGTAACATTATAGGCTGTTGGGTCGGGTATTACAGTAATAATAGGATTGCTTCCAATTACAACTCCGGTTGTGCTTAAATTGTCGGTAACACTTGTAATCGTGTATGTTCTGGTTGAAGCAGGACTAACACCAAAAGTGTAAGGAGATGTAATATCAGGTAATGTAAAATTTGAAGTCCCATCGGTATACACAATATCCCAAGGCCCATTGCCAGTCATTGTTATTGTGAGGTTGGTGCTGTTACCCTGACAAATGGTGGTATTTCCTGACGTAAATTGCGCAGTTGGAATAACTATAGTTTCAACACTTGCAATAGTGAAAAAATATTTTGTTCCTGCAGTAAATGTGAAATCTGAAGTAGTTTCAACTGTACCCGAAGCTTTTGTACTTCCAGCACTGGGTGCGCTTGGAACCTCAACCCAGTTGGTTCCATTCCAACGGGCAATTCGCAAATTATTAACATTGGTAACCCCCTGACAAATATCACTTCCTGTAGTTATAGGTAATGTAAATCTTGCATTAACGGTAGAAGCGGAAGGTCCTTCAACCGACCAGTACTCAACCCCACTAACAGTCTGCAAAGGAGCTACTCGCAATGTTGGATCCATCCCTCCTAAATTAGGATTTGACCCAAAGTACTCACCTGTAAAATAATTTACTGTTGCTGGAGTACTTGTAAATGTTATAAATTTCTTTACTCCATTTTTCCCTACTGGCAAATATCTATATACAGTATAAGAACTTGTAGTAAGTATATTATTTTTTACAGGTCCTTCAACTGTACCTAAATACGATGCAGGATATTGTAATCCATTACCAGAGGTTCTTTTTATTGTTAAAAGATTAGTATACGATGTGGAATATCTTCCTAAATAAGGGTAAAAGAAATTTAAAACATCTACTGGGCCATTAAGAATCCAATTGTTACTGTTGTTAACAATAACATAGTTAAATTGATTAGAATTTGTAAAATTCCCATTAAAAGTTTGATTAACTATTCCATTAATATCCAATATTTGGTATGTGTAGTCCATCTTGATTCTACCACCTGATAAGACATTAAAATCTCCAGCTAAGTAAACGTATTCTCCATAATCAGTATCCAAATAGGCCGTCGACCCAACAATAATATCACCACCAATCCGGGTATATTTATTGGAACTATTTGGTCTACTAAAGTGCTCAAGTTTAAGTGTTGCTGTTTCAAGAACTGAAAGGTCATTACAAATTCGAATACTATTGCGATCGGGGAAAACCTTTATACCTGTGCCTGTAATTACTAGGTTGTTGAATTGGTCGTCGACAGAGGAATAGTTGTTGAATAAAGGAATATCATATGAACCTCCGCCAAACTCAACAGTTCCACCAGTTCCACAGGTTAAAAAATCGGTATATTCACCGGGGAAGACTTTTTCGTTTACAAAAGCAAGTGTACCACTTCCGCTAACATAACCAAGGTTGTGTCCAATTTGTGTTCCTACATTTAACCTGCCAAATATTTGAGTACGATACGATAGTATTCTGTAACGATCCATGGTAATTATGTCACCCTCCCTAATTTGAACAATGTGTCCTTGCGGACCACCGTCAGAAACAGGCAAACCGTCAAGCCTTATCCATTTAGATTTGTCGGACCAATCACCATTACCATTGGATATGAAAACTGGTATTTGTGCAGGTATGTCGGAATCGTACCCTGCTGTATAATCACCGGATATATCGCTTACACCAGTATAGTCAACCGATATGTAATCATCATTATATAGAACTGTTTCGGGAGGGAATTTAGCCCAGGCATCTCCCACAAGCCTTGCTGAGAAGTAAAGGGTTTCATCGCCAACCACGTCGGAATTGATATAGTGTAGATGTGCATTCCCTGTAAAGTTGCTTATTCCTGTACTAGTAATGGACCAATAGTACTGCAACACGTTTGGACCAATAACGGTCATATGTGCCTGGTTAACCGGATGAATAGCAATGCTGCCCGGTGTGCTGTTAGCCGATATCATAAACTCAACCTGTGTGTACTTTGCACCTAGACCAGCACCAGAACCAATTGGGAAATCAAAATTAAATGGGCCTGCAGGGATAAATTTTCTAACACCAGCATCGCCAAAACTTCCATTAGTAATAATCATTTTGGAAGTACCATACCCGCTTCCTTGTATCAACGAAATCTGACTTAGTGTAAGCAAATGACTATTGATATTGAAAATTCCATTGGTAAGGTAAAAATCATTGTTAAGGTAAAGGTCGGTTTCCAGATATGCTCCTTGAGTATTGTTTAATTCAAGCGCGCCAAACTGGCCTGTTCCATAAATCCGCTGTAACGAAGTACCATTCAAGAGGATTCTACCTAACCCTGATGTAGAATGAACCGCGTTGTTTATTACATTACCCTTAACGGTAATAGTGTGAGCGTTATCAGCCAGTGTTCCTCCGGAAATTATTAAATTATTGTTTGCTGTTACTGTATTTGTTACACCGGTTAAATTAACTCCAGTGGAAGGATTAATTAGAATATTATTGGCAGTAATATCGCCATCAATATCTTGGTTGTTACCAATAAAACTTAAGGTATCGGTATTTAAGTTAACCGTTCCTCGGTTAATAATGTTCTGTTGAAGCCTTAAATTCAACAAACTACCATCGAATGCAGAGCCTGATCTTATATCCAAGTTCCCAATAAGACCTAAACTATTCACATTAAGCTTTGCAATGGCATTGCCATCAACAACCATTCTACACAGTTCTTTTGTAGAGTTTATTGTTATTGTACCACCAGCAGGGTTATTTACAGGGTCGCCAATCTGTATTGTACCCCATTGGTTTAAACCAGTGGTTTGTGGATCAATATAAAGAGCAGCCCTTGTTGCTGTTGCAACATTGTTGTGTGGACGAGCAATTGTAAGAGTTCCGTTGTATATTTGGAAACGGCTACCAGGATTATATACCTCAAATATTCCGCGTGAATTAACAGGTGCGGAGCGTAAACCCACAGTAACACTGCCCTGAACAGTTGACCCTGATTTGGAAAGTTGGCTATACTTTAATACACCCAAACTATTAAGCGTGCTACTCCTAATCTGCGAACCCACCACAAGTTTACCCGTTGCTATGCGAATTTCGGCATTGCCCGAAGATGAGTACAGAATGTAGTTATCGGACCCAACCCCTCCATCAAGTATTAGCTGACCCTGATTGGCTGCATCCGTTCCCTCAATATTGATATACCCATCGAGCAGAATACCGTTGCTTCCGGCTGTTGTAACCCTTGCTATACCATTGAGAATTGACAACCCTGTGGTTGATGGTATTTCAAAATCGGAGCCACCCGATGAAAGGGTAATATCTATTCCAGAATTGTTAAGCACCAATGTTCCATTTTGCAGTTCTAATGCCTTTGTATTGGCAGTTGTACCATCGGTTGGTCCATTTAAGTTAAAATCGTTATTAAAGGTAAACGTTGTTGCTCTGCTAGTTCCTTTATTTACAACCAATCTGTAAAAACTAGGAATATCTCCAGAAGTTAGAGTGTACGTTTTACTATTGCTTCCGAGTAAGTTTAGTGTAACCCTATCCTGATCATTGGCAGAATACAATTGAATCCCATCTGTGGCTGCATTTGAAGTATTCTGAACAATATTCCCATAAAGATTTATGATGTGATCGGTTGCGGGAGAATTGGCCGCTCTAATATTTATTAACCCGCCATCATTATTCATCAAAATATCACCATTAACAGTAATAGTTCTACCTGTTCCAGAATTCTGGAATGCTATTTCCGCTCCACCACCACTTGCACCACCCTCGGAACCCTGAAATTCATACATTACCAAGTTTCTACCGACATTAATATCGCCTGTTGCCCCTGTGTTAAGTAATAAATTAAGATCTCCTAAAATCTCAAAATTACCTCGTGTAGTAATATTTTTTGCAATGGTTACATTATGATTATTTGTACCCCAACCATCGTTAGCAAAAATTATATTTGAAACCAAGTCGGGAGTATTATTGTAGGTACGTGTTGCAGTAAAATTCTCATATACAAAGTATGAAGAATCCTGTGCAATAAAATCGCCCAAATCGTTAGCAGAGAGATCTGGATCCCCAATTCTAATCCAAAACATTCCCTCTCCCTCTACAATACCTGCATCAAGCGCGCCTGCATTATTATTGATACACAAGTTTGGTCGGAATTGAAAATTAGAGCGATAAACCCTTGGTACTGGATTCCCCAATGCATCTGTCATTTTCGTAAACTGAACTTTTGCTACGGTTATGGCCACGTTATCTATCCATACCCCATGTGGCTGACCCCTCAATGCTACATTCGGATCATCCCACGGAACCCAACCTATTACGGCAATATCGCCTATGCCTGGAACATTCGGTGATACTGGTTGACGTCTGTCGTGCCAATCCTTATAGTTAATTGTTCCATCGCCATTTGCATCAATAAGAATATCGCTACGAGTCCATGTCGCTGGAAGATTCCAATCCGACTCACGGGCGTTATCTCTTGTATAGTATATAAGTATTGTTCCTACAAAGAGTTGTGAACGACCACAAGTAAACTCTCCTGCTTCTAAAACAAAATCTGGACTAAAATCTAATATATTTGTTGCATCATTCTGTCCACCTATTCTAACCCCATAAAGAGAGCGAACATTATCTACAACTTTACCAGGGAATAACTGAGCCCAATTGGCTTGCCCGAAAAGGTCATCTCTATATCCAATAAATTGATTACGAACCAATGGCAAGGTTGTAAATCCAGAGTGACGAATTCGCCAGTAGTAAAGTAGATAACGACGACTATTAACATCGCCATCGTCCGATAAAGTAGGTAGTTTAGTTGGAACCCCATTAATCTGTACTTTTCCATCGTCAGCAAAACTAGATATGGTTTGTTTGGCCCAAGCATACCGGTTTGTACTTGCCGATGCTTTATAGGTACCCAAAGGAAATAAATATGTACCATTCGCTGTAATAGTACGCGTTAACCCACCATCGCTATGATTACCAGATGTTCTTAAAAGTTTTGTGGCAGAGTACAATGTTTCCTCGTTGGCAGAGCCATGTGTAGAAAGGTTATAAATATCGAGATTATAAGTGTCGAGATCTAAAATACCGTTGGTAAGTGTAAAAACATTTGATACTCTTTGGTTTGCTGATAGATATGTTGTTTTTTGAGAAATTGTCGCTGGATGTGGTTCATTAATCTCCATATTTCCAACAGCCCCATTTCCATCTCCACCTAAAATATGCTGAGTTATTATGGTTGCTGTAGCAACGGCTCCACCTCCACCAGATATTGTAACTGTAGGCGCAGCTGTGTAACCACTTCCACTATTTACAATGGCAATGGCAACAATTGGTAATGCGTTTCCAACAGCAGGAGTTCCATCAAAAACAGGAACAGCCGTGGCCTGAGTTCCTCCAACGGGAGGGGCTGTAAGGGTAATTGTTGGAATTGCTGTATAGCTGCCACCATTGGTTACAGTAATTGTTCGGACAATGCCCCTGTTGGAAAATTGAATCTTTCCTGTATTGGAAGCAGGAGTGGTTAACTCAACTGTTCCAGAGTTATTCATGTTTCCTCTTACAATGATGTTTTTGTTGGCATGTTGCAGAACTGCTCCCGACTCAATAGTTAAGTCGTTATAAATTGTAACATCATTTGCATTTCCACCTAATGTTTTGCGTGTAGCAGTAAAACTAGGGTTGTTTTTAACCACTAGGTTATAGAAGTATTGATTCGTGTTATTTAGCGTAAGGCCACTGGTAAAGGTTACAAGGAGCGTTGTGGTATTATTATAGGGAAAATAATCGGCATTGGCGCTTATTGAGAAAGCCCGCGCAACGGACAAATCCCTAACTCTACCGCTGTAGGTTCCGTACTGACGGCGTGCGTAAAGTTGGGTATAGGAACCAATGGTTAACCCTCCGTTTAGTGTTAAATCCGAACCCATATGAACGGCAGCATTTGTAGTGCCATTATACTTGTTGATAACCAAATCGTACAAAGGGCCATCGGAAATAATATCGAAATTATCGCTGTTGTTAAGGAGCATATATATACCTCCTCCTGTAGCGGTATGGTTAACTACGTCGGCTTGAACGCAAAATCCATTGCTATTGTAAGTGTTATCGCCAGAATCGTCGGCAATATATATCTTTCCTCCACTCATTTGGAATACTCCTGCAGGGTCAACAATTCCAAATGTGGGGTAAGCACCAGTAATTTCACCTCCACCATCAGGATTCACCTGATAACCTGTAGGAGCATATGTAAATTGCCTATTACCACGAACCATCATTTCGCCATCGCTCATTATAAAGGATGTTTTGCCGCCAGTGGCACCGGCTCCGCTTCGGAATTGTGCCACATCGCATAAACCTCCTTCAATTCTAACGACAGCAGAAGCATCGGGCCAAAATATAAATCCAGCAGAGTTCCGAGTATTAAAATATCCAGCAGAAATTCGGAATTCGCCATAAACCGACAGTGCTTGGTTTGATGTGCCATCATTAACACCAACAGTTCCACCCATAAGCTCTGGCGAAGCTGTTCGGGCTGTTGAGTAAACCTTAACATTAGTATCGGCAATCCATAATGCTCCGTTACCTGGAATTGGGTAATCTCCATTTCCACTCACAGTATTCCCCTCGGAAAGCGATGGAATAACAATGTTTCCGGCAAGTTTAAGTGTACCGTTTTTTATCCACAATGCTTTCCGAACTTCAGGATTAGCAGCTGAGAATGGAGCACCTTCCAATCTACCAACGTTATTGGGACCGAATAATCGCAAATAATTGACGTTATCTGAATTAATCTCTAATGTAAAAGTTCTATCAACACCTTTATCAATTATAAGATTATAAAGGTCGGTGGTATTGTTGAGTAACGCCGATTTGTTGGACGCACCTGAAAAAATTAAAGTTACTGCACCCGTATTAGTAAATTGATTATAGACAGGGGCAGCCTGGTTGGTGAGTTTAATTACACCATCGTTCAGTAAATTTCCTTCTATTTTAAGTTGATGGAAAATACTGTGGTACTGACCAATTGCAGGCATTGTTCCAGGAATAGAGTATGAGCCGATAGTATTACCTGTACCTACAGTAAGTTTACCCTCTGAATAAACCGTAAAATCCTGATTAACAATCAGTGATAATGGCGTTGTGTTGGCGTCATCGTTTATTTGGAGTGTACCTCGCTGTATGTTTACATAGCCATTGGTAGAGTAGTTGCTCATCAGCGTAATTAAATCGGAAGGGTTAGACAGCAATACAACCATATTGTTGAATGTGCGTGGGACAGAAAGAGTATATCCACTACCATTATACTGCACCGTTCCTCCTCCCGTTGCTACAAAGGCAGAAGCATCACCGTTGGGAAAGTTATCCGCCGAGAGTCTTATGGTTCCTTGTCCGGTAATCAAATCGAAGGTATGCCCAGTGGTAATTCCAAAATTAATAGTCCCATCAAGCACATTAAGGAGGGCGTTTTGCTTGTTGTTGGTTAATACTGTTACTGTATATGGGTGCACAATTACAACCTTGTCGGTTAATGCTGTGGGTGAAGTTGTTGGGGTTAACATATCGGGGTTAACAATATCGGCACCACCTTGCTCCAACGACCATGTTTGCCAATTGTCCCAGTTGCCTGTATTGTATGAATACCATGTTCTACCCGTGAGGTCGCTTCGAGCAATTGTATAATAACCATCCACTAAATTGGCATCAGTTACCTTGAGCCATACTTTGCCATCATTCAAAACGCCTTGCGCCCCGGGAACGGTTGTGAATGAACCAGATGTTCCTGAACGGTATAAAAGATAAAAAATTTGATTTTCAACTCCTGCGCCTAAGCCTACTTCTGCTAAGGTAAAACCTATGCTAATGGACGTGTTGGTTGTTGGGGTTTTATCCACGTACCAAACTCGTTGTGAGCGTCCAGTTAAATTTCCTGAAGGTAATACCGGTAAATCCGTTGCAACTTCAGCAACGGCGGTGTTATCGTGACCAGCAAAAACAAACTCATTGGCTTCATCCAAACTACTTTCTGCTTCTTTTAAAAGAATTCCTCCTCCGGAGCCACTTGTCTCGGTATGCTTTACAGTTCCATCGCTCGACCCTATACCAACAACGCCATAGTTGTAAGTTGCATTACTATAAAACTGGTTTGAACCTAGATTTAGAGCATACTTCGCGGCCAAATAGTTATCTACAATTAAACGCTGAGCCTCGTTTAGTGCCGATGAGTATAAAATCAACTCAGCAACATCTATATCGTAGTAATTGGTTGTTAACCGACCAATAGACGCCCCGTCGTAAGCCGAAAGGAGTGTGGTGTTATTTTCGGTTGCTCCGAGCAGTGCTCCATCCTGAAAAATTGCCCTAGCCCAGGGATTTGTGGTGCTTCGTCGGACAGAGCTAAAAACAGAAAAAGTACCAGCAGTGTTTGTTGAAAGTGTTCTGTTGATATCATTGCCATACTGGGCAAGAGTAAACTGTGTATTATCGCGCCAACCCCAGTGTAAGTCCTGATTTCCGTTGGTGCTTGTTCCTCCAATAATCAACTTAAACCCTAACGACCTACGGGCTGCCACGCTAAATACTGAATACTCCGAATTAACCAAAGGGCTACCGTTAAACTGAAGGAATGTTTGGGTGCGGTTTGGCGCTGTCGGCCTAAACCGAATAATTGGCTTGCCATTTATAATTCCTGTAGAAAAAATGGGCATATTAGCAGTAGTTGCCTGCGTTGCATGATTTGCATTGCCCGACAAATCGGTCCATGATGAAACATCGGCACCATTAGCAAGCCCAAGCGACGAGGCATCGAGCCACATTATATTTTTTGGTTGACCATTACTACCGGAACCATTTCCAACCCCGCCGGGGCCTGTTTGCGCAATTAAACTCGTGTTAATTGCCATGGCTATAAAAACACCGCCGAATACTTTTGCCAACATGCTACTCATAGTCCTAATGCATTAATTATCAGTAAAAAACAAAAAACAAGCCAGAAGGGATAAAAATCTAATTTACAGGGACATAGAAGATAATGTATTACTAATTTTGTCCCGAAAACGGACAAGTCAAATTAATAAACGCAAAAGGCCTAATAAAGTTAAGAAAATTGACGAAAGCGGCAATTTATTATGCTAAACAATTTATAATTGTCCGCAAACACACTCTCCCTTAGTTAGAGTATTGCCCACAAACGGACAAAAAATAGTTGCATTTTTACATTCATCATTCAGATATATAAACACATACCGAATAAGGTACAATTTTTGATCCAAACCAATGGCTAAATTATCGTTTTAGTTCATTTGGCTTGAATTCTGTAACTTTAGCGGCCTTTATTCCGAATAAAGGCTAATTGAACGGCAAATAATATAAATAATAAATATGGGCACTCTAGATAATTGTTTAAAGGGTAAACCTCTTTTGAAAAAAGGCCTTCTTCTTTTACTGATAATATTTTCGTTTGGTATCGCCAAGGGACAAACGACATTAACCGCCGGTACCGCTACCTATAATGGAGTTTGGTCTGGTGGAACCTGGTCTGCTGGAGTTCCTGCATCTGGCGCTGCATTTAATATGAATGCAGGTACTACTGTTAATATTAATGCTGATTGGACGAGTGGAAATATTACTTTAAGAGCGAATGCTGCCAATGGATCAACCACGTTAAATATCGCTTCTGGTATAACACTTGATGCTGGTATAATAACTCTTAATCCTCCACAAAACAACGGTAATAATACCTCTCTTAACATAAATGCTGGCAATCTTATTTGTACTGGTTTAACATCTTCAAATTCGGGAGGAGATACACGGGATTGCAAGGTGGCTATTACATCTGGAGCAGTAACCGTGAATGGAGATATCTCTATGGGTAACAATGCTGCACGAAACGATATTACTTTTTCAGGTGCAGGAACTTTAACCGTAACAGGTAATTTAACCACAGGAACATTGGTAGGCAATGCCGCTACAATTAATGTGGGAGAAAATTTTTCACCAATAACATTTACAGCAAATACCTCAACAGTTAACTATAATGGTACAGGAGCGCAAACAGTTTCGGCTTACAACTACTATAATTTAAGTGTCAGCGAGGCAAGAACTTCTAATAATGTTACTCTTATTGCTGGCGGAAACATTGGGGTGTCAAATATTTTTTCGCCAACAGCAACATTCACCACTGGTAATTATGTAATTACCAACAATACAATAACTTTTAATGGAACTGGCGCGCAAACTATACCTGCTTTCAATTATAACAATTTAACTATTAGCGGAGCAAGAGCCACGAACAGTGTTACTCTCGCAAATACAGGAATCATAGGCGTTGCGGCTACTTTTACTAGTAGTGCAACATTTACAACTGGTGGGTATATAACAACAGGTAGTACAATTGACTACAATGGTACAGCACAAAACGTTGTAGGGTTTAATTATAACAATCTAACCCTATCTACATCAGGCACTAAAACTATGCTTGCTGCAATAACTGTTAATAGCAATTTAAGTATTACAGGAACGGCAAACTTTTATACCAATACATTTCAAATTACAGGAAATGCTATTGGCACTTTTTCGATGGATTCAGGATGTAGTTTAACTCTTGGAAACACCGGTAATGGTACGAATGTCCTATTCCCGTCTAATTTTATCGCAGGGAATATTAACTTAAATAGTAATAGCACGGTTACTTACCAGGCCGGTGGGGCTCAGACCGTATCCAACGTCCCAACATATGGAAATTTAATTATTGCAACAAATGGAACAACTAAAACTTGTAATGGTGACTTAACAGTTAATGGGAACTTGTCTGTTAATGGAACCTCTATTTTCACGATGGGCACAACGGCAGCTTCATGGAATATTCTTGGAAGTGTAACAGTTGATGGTACATTAAATTTTGGTACGGCAACTGCAAAAAATATAAGCATTTCAGGCGATTTAATTAATGCTACAGGAACAATAAATATGAGCGGTGCAGGACTTGCACATAATCTTTATTTAGGTGGAGCCGCCAACGCAATATCTACATTTACAACCACAGCAGGGTCGGGTAGTACAGTATTCTATACTCGCAATGGAGATCAAACCGTATTCGGAACAACCTATGTAAATCTTACATTAGATGGTGTTGGGAATAAAGCCGTTCAAGCGACAACAATTATTGGAACAACTCTTAGATTTAATTCTGGTGTTTTGCAACTTGGCAATAACAACTTAACCCTTAACAACAATACTGCAACAGCTATACAGGGAACTCCCAGCGGAACAAGCATGGTAGAGACCAATGGAGCTGGTTATGTTGTGAGAAATGCTGCAGCAACTACACCAATACTTTTCCCAATTGGCTCCGAGGGTGTTTATGCGCCAATTTCTATTAGCGCCACAAATCCTACAACTGGAACAATTAACGGAAGAACCGCCAAATTCACCGATTTAGGTACAAAGTATGTATCTCGCTACTGGGATTTAACTACCAGTACATCTAACAAAACACTTACAGCAACATTTACCTATGGAGCAAGCGAAATAACAACATCTCCCACATTTATTAAGTATAAACCAACGGTAGGAACTTGGCAAAATCCAACAGGAACACAATCGTTTGGTACAAATAGTTTTACCATAACTAATAATACAAATGTTGTTACCACAACAACTTCATCCTTCACTGCTGGAACTATTGGAACATATTTTTCCTATCAAACGGGCAACTGGGATAGCCCAACAACCTGGACATCGGATCCGGGAGGTACAACCCAAGTGGGATCAACGGTTCCTGGAAACGATGACGTTGTTGTAATACTTGATGGACGAACTGTCTCTTTACCTGCCAACGTAGTTAATACTGGCCTAGATGTTACAATTAATGCTGGTGGAACTTTAAATATGGCCACTTATCAATTTACAAATATACTTTTAGCGTTGCGCGGTAAAGGAACGCTTCGGTTGGCCTCGATTAACTTCCCTGCGGTAACGTCTAATACGCTTATTAATACTGGGGAAGGAACTGTTGAGTATAATAATGCTGCCGATTTTAATTTGCCAGTAGCACAAACAACTTATAATAACCTTACTATAAATGCCCCAAGTGTTACTGCCACTCAACTGAACAACTTAACGTTAAATGGCAACCTTTATGTAAAATCGGGGACCTACCGAATTAATGATAATACCGCAGCCCGACGACAACTAACCATAAACGGAAACGTTACGGTTGACAACGGGGCTTCGCTTACCGTTGGAAATGGTGTTACAAACACCACTACAACCCCTACTGGAATAACTGGCGGTACTGCTCCTTTTATTAACTATTATGACCTACACTCACATAGAGTTGTTATTCTTGGAGATTTCACCAATAATGGAACGGTACGTTTCACTAATCTTACCTATCCAGTGTATACAGCCTTTCCACCAACAACACTCGGGGCAACTTCTGGTTTTGCCACGGTTTATTTTAGGGGAGCATCAAACAATACGCTAACCTGCAACAATACAACAGATTTCTATAGTGTAGTTGTTGATAAAGGTGTTGACCAATCATTTGCATTAACAGTATATTCGTCAAACTATACAAATTTCCGACTTTTTGGTGCGAACTTGGCGGGTGGCGATACCCCCGGAAATAACCCTAACCTTAAAAAGGCTCTTTGGGTTAGAACTGGAACGCTTAAGCTTCAAGGTTTAACAACTATTCCATCTCTTAGCGAAGGTCAATGCGATGGTAATCCAAACTCCGATTTTTATATACCAGCTAATGGCGCGTTAGTGCTGGACGGCCCCGATGTAATTGTACTTTCAACCGCCGACGATTACCGTGAGGTTAACCTTGCCTATGGCGTTGCAGCACCAAGTAACGCTGCAATGGGTATTACAACCGGAGGTTGCAGTTCGTTCTCAATTTTAGGTAAACTACAAATCAATAACGGATATTTTTCTACACGCGAATCGGGCGGTTTTATTACTTGGGACTGGGCCTCGGGGCAGTTCATCATCAATGGTGGTATTGTTGATGCAAAACAGTATCGCGCAGCAGGAGGAACAGGAGGTTTAGCTTCTTTTACCCAAACAGGCGGAACCTTAATTTTAAGGGGTCGGTTCCTGCGAACACCAACGGCTTACTCATCAATATCAAATCTTACAGATTTTTCTACAGCAACTCTTAATACTGCTCGTTCGGCAGCCTCACTGGATGCAGATGTAGGCTCATTTAACCTAAACAGCGCAGCCAACGTATTCAATATGTCCGGAGGAACAATCCGAATATATGATGTTTGTGGTAATGCCGGTGCACAACAAAAGGCCTTTGAGGTGCTATCATCATCAGGAAATATTAATGTAACAGGAGGTTTGCTAGAAATTGTCCCAACAACTGGAACTGCAATTGCCGACCCTGCAAACTACTATGTTGAAAGTACTGCCAAACTTGGTAATCTTACTATAAATAGAGCAAGTGGCTCCGCCATAGTGGGACTTAGAACAAATCCTCTCACTATTCTTTCTACAATATTGGTTAGCAATGGAGATTTCAACGCCAATAGTTTAGACGTAACTGTTGGTGGTCCTTTTATTATAGCAGCAGGTACTTCTTATACTTCTGGAACAAATAGAACGATTTTTAATGGTTTATCTAATCAGGTTTTTGCGGTATATACTGCCGCTCCTCTTAGTGTTAATAAGCTTTGGATAAACAAACCAACATCTAGACAACTAACATTTATTGGGACTCAACCTATACTGAATATTAATGATTCGTTAAGAATTATATCTGGTAATTTCGATATTTCTAACAAATCAGTTAACTGCTCTGGAAATATTGAAAATAATGGAACAAATATAGCCACAACTGGATATTTGGTTTTAAATAGTGATATTGCAACATCTATTAATGGAAATGGCATTTTCACCAACATAGAATTAAACAAACCCACAGCAGGAACAGCCGATGTTACACTACTAAACAACATTACCATTAATGGCGTTCTAAGATTCACTGGTGCAGCAGCGGGTTATAAAAAACTTAACCTTCAGGAGTACAACTTACTCATGGGAGCTTCATCCAGCGTAATTGGTGCCGATGCAAACCGTTTTGTTTACACTAAAGGAGAAGTTGGTAATGCAAGCATTTCGAAGGTTTACTCCACAGCCTCTACTAGTTTTACTTTTCCAATTGGAGCTCCATCAACCAGTCACGTAGGCACACCAGTTTATACGCCTGCAACCATTAGTTTTTCAACGAACCCAACAACCTATGGAACAATTACTGTAGTTCCTGTTGGATCTGAACACTATGCCACTTCGGTAAAAAACAGGAGTTTATCCTATTATTGGAGAGTAAAGTCCGAAAATTTTGTTGGTGTCGCTGCGGGATCCGTAACTCATTCTTACACCTACGACCAATCAGATGTGATTACTGGTTCAGGTATTTCGGAGGATGAGTATGTACCTGCTCGATTCGACGTTGGTGCTGTTAGTTGGACAAATGGAACAAATGCAAGTATCAATACTGGAACAAATATAATAGATGGTCCTTGGCTCTCGGGAGTGAATTATATTGAAGGCGATTTTACTGCTGGCGATAATAACCCAACAAGTCCCTTTGGCGCGCCGTTAACTTTTTACAGTAGAAATAGTGGATGGTGGGGTAATCCTGCAAACTGGTCGCTTACCAACCATACTACCGACGATGCTCCTGCTGTTGCCCCAAGTGCGTCGGATATAGTTATTATTGGAAACAACCATACCATTACGCTCAATACAAATAACACAACGGCTAATACGGATGTAAGAAGTTGTGCAAATCTTCAGATTGAGACAGGGGCAACGCTAGATATTGGTTATAACCCAGGATGTAATTTTAATGTTGTAACATCACATCCTAATGGTAATGGATTATTTAGGTTAACAACAAACTTTAACTCAGGATATTATTTTGTATTCCCCTCTGGAGATTTCTCCGACTTTAACGTAAACCTAGGCTCTACAGAACTTTATACAGTAAATCCAGGTATTGGAACAACTTACTGGTTACCGAACAATATCAATAAGTACGGTAATTTGATTATCAGCCCAGTAGGAGGTTCAAACATTATTTTTGGAAATACCGATGTTTTAATCTACGGAAACTGTACCATTAAAGGGCAAAATGCTGACTCTTGGTTTTGTCCAACATGGGATTCAAATTATCCAGACCCTACAAATCCGGGTGTTTTCAACATTCCCAGAATCTCCAAAACCATTACAATAAATGGAAATATGGATATACAAGGAGGTTCCTTGGGCTGGTATGGAGGAAGCGCTGGTGGGGCACAAAACATTGTTGTTAATGGAAATGTGACTGTAGCTTCGGGTGCTGCAATAAATGTATGGCAAAACAATACAAGCCAAAGTTTATCTATTGGGGGAAACCTAATTAATAATGCCAACAACATAATTAATGTGGGTTCAACCTGTAGGAGCTATGTGTGTTTAAATGCTGTTCCCGTAATATTCTTTGGAAATACAAACGCAACAGTTTTCACAGCAAATAATACTGCCTATGCAGGGGCACAGGGCACTGGCTATGGCTTTACCGACCCAGCATCGCCACTGCATCGTAGTGCAACTATTTTTGGAAACGTTACTGTTAATAAAGGTACAAGCCAAGCAACAACTCTTTCATTTACTGGCGGAAATATTTCAACTCCAGTTAATGGTTGGTTAACTTTACAGAATGGAACTTTACAGTATCTGTTGACCGACCCAAGAACCGATTTTACAATAACAACAGCATCAACGTTTACAATTCCTGGAACATCCGGTTTAGAAATTAACTTGGCAAGTAATGCCAATAACACTAATGTGCTCATTGCTAATGCTAATTCTAACACCAACGATTTATACCTAAACGGAAAGTTAACTATTGCGAACTCAACTGTTTACATAGGTCCAGCGGCTAGCCCCACAAATAACAACGACATCGAATATGGTGGAGGTGGACTGTCCGAAATTGATGTACAGGGTGGTACGCTTATTGTAAATGGTCAAATTCGCATGAATCCCGCCTCTACTGCAGGTGTTCTCAAATATCGTCAAAGTGGAACAAGCCGGGTTGTAATTAATGGACAAGCGGCTAATACAACCAATGCAAAATTAGAAGTTTACAATCCTGGAAGTGTTTTCAACATGTCTGGCACAAGTAACCTAACTATTGTACGCGGCGGTGGCGGAAGTACTTATGGAGACCTTTATATTCGTGCAGCATCAAGTTCTGTTGGAGGAACAAGTACAATTAATTTCACTCAATCACCAGTTGTTGGCCCAGTAGTAGATGCCGCACAGAACTACCTACTTGATGCCAATGTTCCTTTAAATAACCTAACAATAACTGGGAAAACGGCAGGAACTGCAAGAAATGCAACTGTTTCGCTTTTAATTAGCCCTCTAGTACTAAATGGAGATTTAACCATTAGCAATGCAAATAGTATTTTAGATGCCAATAGCGCTTACAGCGTTAATATTACTGTTAATGGCGGTTTTGTTAACAATGGAACCTATAACTATTACACAAACCTAACCACATTCAACGGTAATGTTCAAAGTATTCAGGGAAGCTCAATAACCAACTTTTATAATTTAACAGTTAACCCAATTACCTCTTTATCCTTAATTAGGGATATTACCGTTTTTAACAATTTAACCTTAAGCTCTGGGCAGCTGCTTAACAGCACATATAGCATCAACTTAAAAGGGAATCTGGTTAATAATGCCAATTATGATGGCGATGCAAGTGTTGGTGGTATTATACTTAATGGAACTGTTCAGCAAGAAGTTTCTGGTACTGGTACTTTTGGTCGGTTAGAACTTGACAATACCAATGGTGCTAGGGTAAATGACAATATAACCCTTCAAAAAAACATAAAACTTACCAATGGTATTTTTAATATCAACCAGCATTTAATGACCCTGGGTATAAATAGTGAAATTGAGGGAAGCGGATTTGGACCAACAAAAATGATTGCATCTGATGGAGTGTTTAGTAATGTGGGTTTAAGGAAATATTTCCCAATTTATAGTGGGGCTGAGCAAACCTTTACTTTCCCTATGGGGACGTCTAATAAATATACTCCAGCAATACTGAAGTATACCGATAATACAAATGTTGGATATATTCGTTTGAATAACATTAACGATAATCACCCGGGAGTAATAGACCCAACCAATGTTCTGGACTATTTTTGGGAAATAGAAAGTAACGGTATTGCTGGATTTAATGGCAATGTAACCCTGGACTACCTTGAAGAAGACGTTCAAGTAACAGGGCTTAACACAGAGGGAAACTACATAGCTGCGGGACTTCTAATACCAGGAACAAACTGGGCTAAATTTAGCTCCGATGATGTTGACGAGACTAATAATACAATTATTTTCCGATTCAACAATTCAAATAATATTAGTGGAGAGTACACTGCAGGTATAGACCCAGCTTTACCTAATGATGTTCCTGAGTTTACAAACATTGCCACTGGTGTTTGGAATAATGCTTCAAACTGGGCACAAACCGGCGGAGACCCTTACACATTGACTGGTGCCCCAAATGGTTTTATTGTTACTATTAAGACCGGAACAACTGTCACTGTAAATGAAAACTATGCAGCAACTTACCGTACAAAAATTGATGGTACATTAAATGTTGATCCGTCAACCTTTGGACATAATTTAGGAACAGTAACAGGAAATGGAACTTTACGTCTCGAAGGGGCTACTTTCCCTGCTGGTAGATATAGTGCATTCTTTGATTGTGCTAGCGATGGTGTTTTAGAGTACAGTGGTTCAACCAGCTATACTTTAGTTGCAGATTTATATAGTTCATTACCTCGTTTATACTTTACGGGAACAGGGACTCGTTCGTTGCCAAATAAAGATTTAACCATTTGTAAGCGACTTCTAATTAACGGTCCAACTTTAAACAACCTAAATAATAGAAAATTAACTATTCTGGGTACGTTTGAACGTTTGGCAGGAACATTCACTAGCGGAGCTGGTGCAGGAGCCACCGTTAGTTTTGCTGGTTCAGCAGCCCAAACAATTGGAGGTGCCTTGGGTAACTTTACAGGAGTAAATGCATTCAACAACTTCGAAATTAATAATCTATTAGGAATAACGGTTAATAATACTGGAGCTATTGAAGTGGCGGGAAATCTGCTGTTAACCTCAGGAAATATTACTACATCTTCAACTGCAACACTTACAATTACAAATACTGCCATTAACTGTGTTACACCCAGTGGCGGGAAAACAACATCGTTTGTAAATGGGCCTCTTACAAAAAGAATAAATCAGGGCGATAGTTTTATTTTCCCAATTGGGAAAGGAACAACCTTAGGTAATAAGGCTCGATTATCGTCTACCCAAACCGGAACAATACTCTGGACAGTAGAATATTTTGCTCCAAATAGTACATTTAGCAGTTTTACGGCTCCAATATCCTATGTAAATGCACAGGAATACTGGACTGTTTCTGCAGCAAGTGGAAGTCAGGCTGTTGTTAATCTATCGTGGGATTCAAGTAGCGATTTAACACCGCTTATGACCGAAAATGGATTGTCTGACATGCGAGTTGTAAGGTACAACACTGCAACATCTAGCTGGGAGGAATTAACCTCTGCTGCAACTGGCGATGATAATAACGGAACTGTATACACAACGTCACGTATTACGATTCCTGTTGCAGGTTCAAGCAACTTTACAATTGGATGTATTAATGTAACTAAGCCGAGAGCAAGATTTAACATTACTGGTTCAATTTGTGGAAGCGCTGGAATTCCCGTAGTGTTTACTGGTGTTGATGCTCTAAACTTAAATTTCATAATTGGATACAAAAAGGGAGGTATTGCTCAAGCTCCAATAACAGTAAGTTCTCTTCCATTTACATTACCAACTGATGCAATTGGTGATACTTACCAACTCACTAGTTTTACATACGACAACCCACCTCACTCTGCTCCAATTCAAACTGGCGTTGTTGATGCAACTATTGTAACAACATATACTGTTCCCACAACTGCTAGTGCGGGCTTGGACCAATCGTTGTGCGGAGCAACATCAGCCATAATGGATGCAAATAATCCTGCAGTTGGTTCAGGATTGTGGTCTGTTAGTGGTGCTGGTGGAACTGTTTTATTCCCAACTGTAAACAATAGTCAGTTTAACGGAACTAATGGTAGTACATATACTCTTACATGGACAATATCAAACGGGGGGTGTACTTCCTCCGATGATGTTGTAATTTCTTTCCCATTACTACCCGAAAAACCCGCTGCATTCGTTCTTTACGACGATGCTGTTTGCCAAGGTGATATTGGAGTTGATTACTCTGTACCAAATAATCCTTCGTTAACATATACTTGGAGTTACTCTGGCTCAGGAGGAAGTGTTGTGGGTTCTGGCAATGCCATTGAAATTGATTTTGCAAACAATGCATTGTCAGGAACAGTTAGCGTATACACCACAAATGGTTGTGGCGATAGTGCACCGCTTACACTAGCTGTTACCGTAAACGAACGACCAACAGCAACGCTTGCTATTGTTCCAAGTTATGGAAATGTTTGCGATGGCGATAATACAGAATTAACTATAACGCTTAGTGGAGGAACATCGCCATATAGCTTTGATATAACAAATGGCACTTCTACTGAAAGCATTCCAGGCGCAACATCGCCATACACTTTTATTCCTATAGTTGCAAATAAACCTGTTTGGCTTGGTCCGGATGCAAGTAAAACTTACACATATTCAATTCCAACCGTAACCTCAGCAAACGGGTGTAGCAATACTGGTTCTAATACTGTTAATGTGGTGGTTTGGAAAATTCCAGAAACGGGACCACAGTATCATGTTCCCAATAATCATGATATATAAAAAGAAAACAGGGCTTTAT
>CAZTVB010000004.1:0-23644 GCA_964616315.1 uncultured Rikenellaceae bacterium | reverse complement strand
AAGTAAAATTAATACATTTTTCGAATAACAATACTTATGCCATAAAAATTTTGTTTTCTAATAAAAAATTAGACGTTGTCAAAACCAGTCTCCAACAGATTAAGTTGTTGTTTTATAGTTTTTTATTTCTGCTTTACTATGAAAAAACTAACCGGCCATTTAACATACATTTAAAGAACTTAACATTTCCTTCGCGTATAATTGGAGTATAGTTGTCAAATTTTTATAGCATATTATCATAAAATACCCCTCCTTAATAATCGAAGAAGGGGTATTACATTTCTTTTTCTACTAAAACTATTCAACTACATCCATTCTTAAAATTTGTGCCGCAAGTTTTAAAACTTCTACCCTATTGCCAGGTATTAATAAATGATGATTGCCAAAGGGGTTATTGGTGAAATAGCTGCTTGCGGTATCTGTAATTTCAACCTCCAGCTGTGTTCTGCAGGCTGTTTTTAGTTTTGGGCGTGCTGTAACCCTTGCAACAGTTATAAACACCCTGCTTAAGTTGTTATCTAAACGGAAAATGGTTACCTCTTCGGCTTTTACCTCGCCAGCCAAAGCTTGCCCTTTGTTGGTTTCGTAGTGCGTATCTACTTTAAAACTGCTTAAAAGGTTGGCAGGGGCGGTACAATGCGCAAACAGCGCTTTGCTGCCCTCCACAAAAACGGTATTTGCCATCCACGGAATGGTACCGCAAACCTCGCTGGCAAACATTAACCCTGCCGCGCTACAGTTATCGGCCTCGCAGGCCGAGGGTATTTTATCGTAGTTGAGTTTCGATAAAGCCAAGCAGGCAGTATGTCCAGTTTGGTTTACCATTGGGAAACACTCCACCGACAATGCATTTAGTCTGTAAAAAGGCACAAGCGATGCAAGGCCCTCGTAAACCTTGCCGCTCTCTAGGAGTTCGGCTTTGTTATCGGCATTTCCAAAGAGCGATGTAAAATCGGGGGCAACCTGTTTTACCTCGTCAAAAACAATATCGTTCCAGCTAATATCTACCTGCTCAATTCCCATTCGGCTTTGGAGCAAAAATGGGCTAACGGTAGATGAAACTAACCAATCCGAAGTATTGCCCACAACACCTAAGCGTTGTCCGTGCAAGCGTTTAATTCCGTTTACAGCGCCGTAAAAGCTCTCCACTATGCTTGCTGCATTTGGGCTATCGGCATTAACCAGTACCGATGATATGTTGTGCTGGTTCATCCAGGCCTTAACCTCAGTGGCCGATGCCCAGGAATTTCCATCCTTCGATGCTAGTATTAGGTAAAACCTGTATTCCTGAACCGATTCTATGGCAATTTTCTCAGAACCTCCGGTAAGGAACATCAACACATCAGGCTTATCGTTTACAAATTCAACCTGCTCAGGGTTAAAAAGTCCCATGTATTTTTTCTTGGCCTTATCGAAAACGGACATCTCGGCAGCAGGAAAGGCAAGTAGCTTAACTCTAAGTCGCTCCAAGTTTAAAAGTAAATTATCGCTCATTGGGTTTAGTTTGGTTGAGTATTAACAATGTCTATCCCATACCTTAAGTACTCATGAACATCCTCGGGGTGTCCGTCAATCTTATTACTATTACGGAGATGTCCCAGGCGAACAATCACGGTATTCAAATCGGGAATCACAAAGATATATTGTCCGAGCAAACCACGAGCATAAATTACACGATGTCCCTCAAAATTTATCATCCACCACTGATATCCGTAGAAATCGCAAGGCTTTCCGGATTCAGAATCGGTTAGGTAACTGGCAGGGGTAAACGATTCCTTAAGAAACTCCAACGGAACTAATTGCACGCCATTCCACTCACCATTATTAAGAACGAGTTGGCCAAAACGGGCAAAATCTCGGGCATTGGTATTAAAACAGCAAAAGGCCTTCTCAACACCATCTTTACGGTCTAAGCACCAAAGCGCATCGTGCTCCGCACCTATTCTGCTCCAAATACGCTCCGATGCGTAATCGGCAAGCGTTTTGCCTGTTGCTTTCTCCACAATAAGCGATAGTAGTTGCGTATCGCCACTTCTATACTCAAACAGCACACCAGGCTCCTTAACTGCGGTTTGGTTCAGAACCAGCTTAGGTAAATCTTTCCCGTAATAACCCTTGGTGGTAAGCGAAAAAAGAGAACTGTAGGATTCGTCCCAGCTTAAACCCGAACTCATTGTAAGCAGATGCTTAATGGTAACCTTGCCTTTGCCATCCTCCTTAAACTCGGGTAGGTAATTGGCTATTGGTTCATCAACACTTTTTATGTAACCATCCTGAATTGCACATCCCACCAGCAGACTAACAATGCTTTTTGCCATAGAGAATGAGTTTGAGATAGATTCGATTCCATATCCATCCCAGTATGTTTCCGATACTATTGCAGTATCCTTAATAACAAGATATGCTACAGATTTGAATTTATTGAAGTATGCCAATTGCTCCTTGTTAAAATTATAGGAGTTGTAGCTGGGTGAAATCTTCCATGGTTGACCTTCGCCCTTTTTTACCGTTCGGTTATGGAATAGTGTGTAGTCATCAATGTTTACGTGCTGGTAAATAAGTGCCCTAATAATAAAATGGTTTTGGGGTAATGCCAGATAAATAGCCAAGGCTGCCAAAATAACTAGCCCGCCAATTCTGATTTTTCTCTTCCAACTCATGGTGATAGGTTTTATGGGTTTGAGTTATTGAAGTGCAATTTAGTAGATTAATTTCAAAGTTAAATTAAAAACAATCACAGTAACCTTCAGAGTGTTTCCAAAAAGTTGATTTCTAGTTTACTCTTTTGTATTATTGTCGTAACTTTAATAAAAATTGTTTATGCGTTTAGCTTGTAGGTTATTTGTTATTCTTTCGTTGGTAGTTTTATCGACTAACTTTTTATTCTCTCAAACAGATAGTTCCAACTTAAGCCTAAGGCTATACTCATCGGCTTTTTTCGACAATAAGGAGTTTACCGGAAACATAAAGAAGGGTTATACCACTCCTGGCTTCTTTTTACAGCCAACACTTAATATTGAGTCCGCCAAATATAGCCTCGATGCAGGCATTCATATTCTATACCTTGCGGGAGCTGACAGCCTAGAAAAATTTGTTCCCGTTTTACGCTTAACCTACAATATTTCGCCTATCTTCAGTATGACTGTGGGAACAATCAATTCTAAGGAAAATCACAGTTTGCCAGAGCCTCTTTTTAAAACCGAGAGATTATACCTAAATCAGCCTGAGTTGGGTGTGCAGTTTAAAGTTGATAGATTAAAATACAAGGGCGATTTATGGATAAACTGGGAACGTTACATTAAAACTGGTAGTCCATACCAGGAGGAGTTTGCCGTTGGATTTGTGTCACAGATAAAACCATCTACTTTCGATACCAAATCTGGTTTTTATGCTACCACAATTGCTCTTGCAACCCACAAAGGCGGACAGATAGATAGCACGGGACTACCAGTAATCACCCTTATAAACTTTGGCGGTAGTGTGGGACATCGGTTTTTTATTGCTGACAGCGATATCATGGCTGGGTTTGAGTTATCTGGTTATATTTCATCGGATAAATCGCCAAACCCCCAATCTAAATACAAAAACGGGAATGCTATACATCCAAGGTTGGCTTTAATATGGCCTAGCGTGCTTTTGGAGGTTGGCTACTGGCAATCAACAAAGTTCGTTAATCCAAGAGGCGAAGAACTTTTTGGTTCGCTATCCACGGTTAACCCTTCGTTCGATGAGGATAAGCGCAGAATAATCACCGCGACTCTTGCTTTCAACAAAAATATCAACAACCAGTTTTTTGTGGCAACAGGTTTTAATGCCTACATAGATTTGAAAAACGAGAAAACAGAGTATTCGTACTTTTTCCGACTAGTATTCGACGGAAAGGTATTAACAAAGCCATAGTATGCAACGCAAAGTTTTTCAATACATTACTTTAACTTTTGCTGCTTTACTTTCAGCATCTTCTCTTTGCTTTGCCAATAATCAAATTGATAGTTTGCAAAATGTTCTTAAGCAAACACATAGCCATAAGCAGCGACTCTCTACGCTCCTTGAATTAAGCGAGGCAATGCTTCTTAAAGAAGACCACCATTGCTTGGAGTATGCCGAAGAGGCGCTAATACTTGCCGATTCAATTAATTCAAAAACCGAAATAGCTGAGGCAAATTACCTTAGTGGTTGCGCTTGGAGGCTTTGTGGTGATAATTCTACCTCTATAGCCAAACTTTTTGCATCGGTAGAGCTATTCAAAGAACTTAGTTTAACGGAAAAAGAGTCGCAGAGTCTTTGCGAGATAGGCGAAACATATAGAGCTAACGGAAACAGGGAGCTCTCCTTAGAATTCTTAAAAAAGGCTCTGACCATTCAGCAAACGATTAACGATTCCGCAATGCTTGCCAGAACTTACAACAGATTGGCAGCATCAACATATGAACTACTAATAAATGCTGAAAAATTTCAGGAACTAATAAGAGCTGGAAAAACAACCAAACAGGCATTGGATTCTGCATTAAAATTTATGCCTGACTTTTTAGTGAACTTTGATTCCACTAGGTTCTATATAACACAATCGAACAGATATGCAAAGTCGAGCATCTATCCAAATCTCGAAATATCAAACCAAATTTTACTAGGAGCAACTCACTCAGCGGTGTTCGATTTTCAGAAAGCCGACTCAATTTTAACCAATGTGCTCCGAGTAACCCAAAAGGAAAGGCTTGAAAATGATATGGCTCTGGTTTACTTCAATATTGCGCTCTTGCGTCGTAGCCAAAAACGATATCAAGAGGCCATTGAGAGCAGCCTGATGGCATACAATATTGCTCAGAAACAGAATATTTCAGTTTATAGATTAATTAACGCGAATATACTTGGAGAGCTATATCAAAACACAGGCAATTCTCAAAAAGCTATTGAATTCATGAATATTGCCAGAAACGAGGTGGCAACCTTCTACAAGTACGATTTAGGACTAAAAATTAACGCATTAAATTTCCAGAACGAAATTGAAAAACGAAAAGCAGAGTTGCAATACCAAAAATCCAGAACCCGAAATCAGATAATTTTTCTCCTAATAATTCTTGCGCTCACAGTTGTATTCTTTTCGGTTATATATTTCAAAAACAAAAAGTTGAATAAACTCAACTTACAACTTCAGCGGAAGAATAATACCATTGAAAAACAGAACAGCGAGTTAAGTATTCTGAACGCAGAAAAGGATAAGTTTTTCTCCATAGTAGCTCACGATTTACGTGGCCCGATGGGAACTTTTGTGAGCATTGCCGACCTTATTCTGGAAGAACTTAAACGAAAAAGGATTGATAAGGTAAAGCTGCTCTCTAGCAATTTGCAAATCACAGCCACACATCTTTTTGGCCTTTTGGAGAATTTGTTGGATTGGTCGCGTATTCAACGAAACGCCATTACCTATTCTCCACAGAGAACTAAACTCAGCAAACTTGTTGAGGAGTCTATCGCAGTTATATCTGATAGTGCAAAGGGAAAAAACATTGAACTAGTTTGTGAGGTTGACAGGTATGTTGAGTTAACTGCTGACCCGCATATGCTTCAATCGGTTATTCGTAATATTGCATCCAATGCTGTTAAGTTTACACCGCAAGGAGGTAGGGTGGAGATATCGTCAAAGTTCGCCGGATTATATGTTGATATTTACATTTCCGACAATGGCATTGGCATGAACCAAGAAATCATCGAAAACCTTTTTAACCTCGACAGTTCAAAAAGCAGACTTGGTACCAACTACGAGCCAAGCACGGGACTTGGCATGGTGCTTTGTAAAGAATTTGTTGAAAAGATGTGCGGAAATATTCTTATAGAATCCGAAGAGGGCAAGGGTAGTAAGTTTACGGTTCAAATTCCATTATAAAACGAAGAGGAGCGATTTTGCCGCTCCTCTAGTCATATTTAGTTGCTTGATTTCGGACAATAAATATTTATCATCTGCTCAGCGGGTTGGTAACCTAGTTCTAGGGCTTTTCGAAAATCGTCGCAACCTCCATTGGTATCCTGAACATTCATTTTTGATATTCCTCGGTTATAGTATATTTCGGGATTTTTAGGGTCAGCATTAATTGCCATATCATAATCGGGTATTGCCTCTTTATGATTTTTAAGAATTGCATTTGAAATTGCCCTATTGTAATAGGCTTGAGAATAGTTTTTATCCAACGCAATTACTTTGGTGAAATCAGAAATAGAACCTTTATAGTCCTTTAGAAAAGCCTTGCAAATTCCACGTCCATAAATTGCTCTTAGGTAATTGGGTTTTAGGGCTATGGCCTTATCGAAACTCTGTATTGCAGCCTTAAAGTCTCCTTTATGGAGCAACACTCCGCCTTTAGTTCCATAGGCAACATCGTATTTAGGATCAATTCCCAATGCTTTATCTATATACTTAATGGCATTGTTATAATCCTTAAGGTTGGAGTAGGCATCGCCAAGATTATATAAAACCTCCTTATCTGTTTGGTCTTTTTCTGTTGCTATTAGTAAGTCCTTAACAGCCCCATCGTAATCTTGAATTTTTAACTTAAAAATACCTCTTTTTTTGTAGGCATCGGCGGTTGCGCTTGAACCTTCAATCATTTTATCGTAATCGGCAATAGCTCCTTTAAAATCAGAAAGGTTTGCAAACGATTCGCCCCGGCTATAGAATGCCTCAAGGTTTGTTCCGTCAAGTTCAATGCTTCTGTTGTAATCCTTAATTGATTCGTCAAAATTCATCATTGCTGCATTTAGCAAACCCCTTTCGTAGTAGGCTTTAGAACTCGAATCATTTAATGCAATAGCCTTGTTTAAATCGGCCAAAGCCAAATCCGGTTGGTTCGTTTTGCGTGATGCTACACCTCTATACAGGTAAAAATCAAATCGACTTGAGTCGATTGCAATTGCCTTTGTGTAATCCTCAATGGCCTCCACATTTTTGTCCAAGCCAGCAAGCGCTAAAGCTCTATGGAAATAGTAATCTGCAATGCTTGAATTCATTCTAACGGCCTTGTCGAATTTATAATACGCCTCTTGGTATTTCAGCGAATCGAGTAGCTCCAAGCCCTGATTATAACTAGTTTGAGCTAGTTTGGGTTTCATCATAAAGTAGCCTAATACTGCTATTGCTAAAACTGCTATTAGCACAATCAAAATATTCTTCGATTTCATTGTGATATTTTTATAAGGTTAAAACTCTCATTTCAAAGCATTAAAATACAAAAAAACATAATTATGATAATAATTTTAGTCTGCAAAATTCTTGCGAACTGGCAAAACGATTTTTTTTTAGCCACCTCTTTGCAAAACTTGAAATCATTTTAATATTATTCGTGTAAATATAGACATTCAAAACAAATTGGACATTAACATCAAAAAAATTATACCTTTGGGGTTGAATCAAAACGGGACTTTATGCTCAACATCGATTTCAATTCCTTCCGCAAATATAACAATATAGGAGGTTGGATAATTTTTGCCATTGCCTCATTTGTGTATCTGGTAACCATTGAACCAACCGCAAGTTTCTGGGATTGTGGCGAGTTTATTGCCAGCGGATATAAATTAGAGGTGGGCCATCCTCCTGGAGCGCCATTTTTTATGCTAATGGTTCGTTTTTTTACGATGCTAGCTCCTACCAAGGAGTTGATTCCTGTTTTTGCAAATGCTTTATCCGCACTGGTTAGTGCATTTACCATACTGTTTTTGTTTTGGAGTATTACGCACCTTGCCCGTAAAATAGTTGTTGGTGATACCAAACAGTTGAATTTAACTCAACTTATCCTTATACTATCAGCAGGTATTATTGGGGCACTGACTTACACTTTTTCCGATACTTTTTGGTTTTCAGCTGTTGAGGGTGAGGTGTATGCTACATCATCGCTATTTACTGCCTTGGTTTTTTGGGCTATTCTTAAATGGGAAGATTCTGCCGATGAACCATACGCAAATCGTTGGTTGATTCTTATTGCTTTTTTAATGGGTATATCTATAGGAGTTCACCTTTTAAACTTGCTAGCAATTCCTGCAATAGTTTTAGTATACTACTTCAAAAAGTATACCTATTCGCATAAGGGAGTATTTCTTGCATTGGCAATATCGGCAATTTTACTGCTAATAGTGATGTACGGAATAATTCACGGAGTTGTTGTTTTTGCCTCTAAGTTTGAATTACTATTCGTAAATGGCTTTGGTCTTCCCATAAAATCGGGAGTTCTTTTCTATGCTGCACTAATTATTGCATTACTAATTTATGGGTTACGCTATACCTACCGTCGCGGAAAGGTAGTTCTAAATACTATTTTGTTAGGACTAACAGTTATTTTAATTGGATATAGTTCCTACGCTGTTATTGTTATCCGCTCATCGGCAAATCCGCCTATGGACCAGAACAGCCCCGATAACATGTTCTCCTTACTTTACTACTTAAACAGAGAACAGTATGGCGATAGGCCACTTATTTACGGTCCAACCTTTACTGCTCAACCTGTCGATAAAAATGAAGGGGACCCTCAGTATGCCCCAAAGAATGGGAAGTATGTTGTTGTAAGAAAAAATTCGGATTACGCTTACGACCCAAACTTCGAAATGCTTTTTCCAAGAATGTACAATAGCAATGACCCTCAACATGTTGAGGCCTATAAAGTTTGGTCAGATTTTAAGGGCAAACCTGTTATTGGATACTCTCAGGATAACCAAAAGCAAACCCTTTATGTTCCAACTTTTGGTGAAAACTTAAAATTTTTCTTTAGGTATCAGTTAGGACACATGTATTTACGCTATTTTATGTGGAACTTTGCTGGGCGACAAAACGATATTCAAAAGCAGGAACGTGGCGATGTTCTAAAAGGCAACTGGATTTCGGGTATTTCTTTTATTGACGACGCAAGGCTTGGTCCACAGGATAAGATTCCTACAAAACTAAAGGAGAACAAAGCAAACAATAAGTATTACTTTTTACCTCTAATTCTAGGACTTGCGGGTTTAATGTTCCACTACTACTGTCGCAAACACGATTTTTGGGTTGTTACATCGCTATTTGTCTTAACTGGAGTTGCCATTGTGGTGTACTTAAACCAAACACCTTACCAACCTCGTGAGCGAGACTATGCTTATGCCGGAAGTTTCTATGCGTTTAGTATATGGATTGGACTTGGGTTACTTGCTCTTTACGAATTAGTGAAAAAACTCAAAGACCATCCATCTACAGCAATTGCCACAACAGCGCTTTGTACCCTTTTGGTGCCAGGAATAATGGCATCGGAAAACTGGGACGACCACGACCGTTCAGGCAGCTACATTCCAACCGATTTTGGCTATAATATGCTAATTGGCTGTAAGCCAAACTCTGTACTTTTCACCTATGGCGACAACGATACATTCCCTTTATGGTATAACCAGGAGGTTGAAGGCGTTAGAACCGATGTTCGGGTTGCCAATATGAGCTATTTGCGTGGTGATTGGTACGTTGACCAAATGAAGCGAAAAACTTATGAAAGTGACCCTCTGCCACTGAGAATGACTCACAACCAATACTTCTCTGGCAAGCGCGACATAGTTTTGGTTTACGATAGAATTAAGGAGCCAATAAACGTTAACCAAGCCGTTAACTTTATGCTTAGCGATGAACCTGCAGCAGAACTTCCATCACCATTCGACAGGAATGAAAAGGTAAACTATTTCCCATCATCAAAACTATATCTTCCTATTGATAAAAATCTGGTGATTAAAAGCCAAACGGTTTCAGCCGATAAACAGCATTTAATTGTTGATACCATGAAATGGTCGCTTAACAAGCGAATGATTATGAAGGATGGTCAAGTACTGATGGATTTACTTGCAACGAACAATTGGGGTCGACATCTTTATTTTGGAACCACCGTAAGCACTGAAACATATCACGGAATAGAGGGATACTTTCAGTTGGAAGGCTTGATGTACCAAATAGCACCAATTGCAAGCAAAAAGCAATGGGGACTAGGAAATGTAAATACATCGGAGATGTACGATAATATTATGAACAAGTACCGCTTCCGTAGTATTAGTAATCCAAGTGTTTACCTTGACGAGAATAAACTTAGAATTATTTCCAACTACAGAAATCTATTTGCCCGACTTGCAAATGCATTAATTGACGAAGGGAAAAAAGACTCGGCACTCACAGTTTTAGATAGGAGTATGGAGGTTTTGCCTGTCAAAACTGTCCCACTGAACTACTTTGCCCTACAATTAATTGAAGGCTACTACAGGGCTGAAAATACTCAAAAAGCGATTGAGTACTCAACACTGATGTTTAACCAATCCAAAGATTACTTAGATTTCATTTTTTACAATGTTGGAAAAGATAAGATACAAGGGCTGTATGACGATTTACAACTAAACATGGCAATTCTACAGGAACTTTATAAACTAGCCGAGAGATACGAAAGAGGGAATCATCAAAAGCAACTATATACTGAATTTGAAAAGTACATATCGATGTTGCAATAGGTTGATTTATGATTAATCTTAGTCCTCCACGTTTTTTTCAACGCTTTTTCCCAAACTTTATCTGGAATTTCCCAGATGAAAAGGAAGGGGTGTTCCTTACTTTCGACGATGGACCAACCCAGGAAATTACACCTTGGGTACTAGAGCAGTTAAGGAAGTACAATGCTAAGGCAACGTTTTTCTGCCTAGCAAAAAACGTTGAGATGAACCCCGATATTTATGAGCAAATCCTCGCCGATGGACATTCTGTAGGAAATCATTCTTACAGCCACATTAAGGGCTGGCATACCGATACTTCGCAGTACATCCAGGACATTATCTATGCAAACTCATTTATTAAAAGCAACCTCTTCAGACCGCCTTACGGACGAGTATCGCCACGTCAAATACTACTGCTTCGCCACAGGTATAGGATTATAATGTGGGATGTGTTAAGTATGGACTATAGCAAAAGGGTGTCACCACGCAAGGTTGTGAAATATGTGATGAAAAATATTCATCCTGGTGCAATAGTTGTATTTCACGATTCTGTTAAGGCTCAGCGCAACTTAAAGTATGCATTACCCCGAGTTCTGGAAGGAATTTCTGAGAAAGGTCTAGTGTTTAAGCCTATTGTTATTGAAAATAATTTCTAATTTTTTTGATTTTCTGGTTAGTTTAGCCTAATTTTCCTGAATAAACTATCAAAATAAACAAATGTTTGAATCGTGCCGTATAAAGCATAAATGCTGTTGCATTTGTGTTTTAGAAGGGTTTGGTTAAACGCTCAATTAAAATTTACTGCCATGTCGAAAGGATTACTGGAAATAATTCTAATTATGGTAGTAGCAATTCCAATAGGCATTGCCACTATACGTTTTTACTTTAAGGGTTCTATTCTTTACTATATGGGAAGCCTTATGCTTATATCCTGGGTTGTTATTGATGTTGTTGTAAACCTAAAACATCTTTACCCTGAAACTGTTAAGGCCTACATTACTACACCGGGCATTATAGTAATGGGTATATTCATTATAAGGGCTATAGCCAGCAAGGTGCGTAAACCCCTTGATAACTCAATAAATGCAGTAACCAAAATTAGCGAAGGAGACCTTAAGGTAACGGTAGATAAGGCTGATATGCAAAGAAACGACGAGCTCGGAAGACTTACCATTGCAATTGAGAATCTTACAAATAAACTAAATCAGGTTATTGAGGGAATATCTCTTTCGGCTGGCGAACTTGAGTCGTCGGGTAACCAACTTAGCACAAGCGCAATTAATTTATCCGAAGTAACTTCGGAACAGGCATCTTCGCTTGAGGAAATATCTAGTTCAATGGAAGAAATACTATCGAGTATTCAACAAAATGCCGACAATGCCGTACAAACAGAAAAAATAGCTGTTTCAACAACAAGAAATCTTGAGGAAGGCGTAAGTTCCACAAACATTGCACTTGACTCAATGAACGAAATTGCTCAAAAAATCAATATTATAAATGATATTGCTTTCCAAACCAATCTTTTGGCTTTAAATGCTGCAGTTGAGGCAGCTAGAGCTGGGGAGCATGGCAGAGGATTTGCTGTTGTTGCTGCTGAAGTAAGGCGATTAGCTGAAAGAAGCCGCGACGCTGCCAATGATATTATTTCAGTTTCGAATCGTGGGGCGCAAATCTCAACCAAAGCAAAAGATTTGATGAATCAAAACTTGAATGAAATTATAAGAACCACCGATTTGATTCGCGAAATTGCAGCATCATCATACGAACAGCGCTCTGGTACAGAACAGGTAAACACTTCTGTTCAACAGCTCAACAGCATTACACAACAAAACGCAGCACTTTCCGAGGAGGTTGCAGCAAATGCAGAGGAGTTAAATGCGAGAGCAAAAGCTTTAAACGATTTAGTAGCATACTTTAAAACAAAATAACTGAAAGTAATAACTAGTTATTATTGTTATCAACCAGCCTTTTTTTGCTATTTAACTAAACAACAGCGCAGTAGAGGCCTGTCGAATATTAAAAATATTAAAGTTTAAAGAACTTTTACAACATTTTTATGTTCATACTTTAAATATCTTATATTTGTAGTATCACCATTAACGGAGAGTAATGATTACCAAAAAGATTCTATACGTAGATGATGAACAAATCAACCTGGAACTTTTCAAAATTAATTTCAGGAACGATTTCGATATTCGTATTGCCAACTCTGCATTAAAGGGTCTAGAGATTTTGCAAGAGGAGGAAATAGATGTGGTGATTTCTGATTTAAAAATGCCCCAGATGAATGGCTTGGAATTTATCGAAAAAATAAAATCCAATAATCCCTCAAAAGTTTGTATTCTTCTAACAGCCTTTATGGAGTCCGACGTTATGCTTAAGGCGATTAACAATGAGTTGATATTTAGATATATAATGAAGCCCTGGAGGAAAGAGGAATTAAAGCAGATTATAGAGTTGGCCTTAAGCAAAGTGGCTTAATTCAGCTTATAAAAATTCTTTGGCAATTTAACTGTAAAAATTGCCCCTTTACCTGATTGCGATTCTACTTCAATAGTTCCTTGGTGTGACTTAATTATATTGTAGGAAATATACAATCCTAAGCCTGTTCCCTTTCCAACCTCTTTTGTCGTGAAAAATGGGTCAAATACTTTTTCAATAACTCCAACAGGAATTCCAACGCCGGAATCTTTCACTTTTATTTCGACTTCATCTGTCTTTACTAAGTATTTTGCAGTTATGTTTATTTCTCCCTCTTCGGGGATAGCATCTATTGCATTTGACAATAAGTTCATTATAACCTGACTAATACCATTTACATTACAAACAATATTAGGCAAATTAACATCGTAATCTTCTTTAATATTTACTCTTCCTTGATATCTCGATTTAAGAATAACTAAAACATCTTTCACTCCATTTTGAATATTATATTCCGAATATTCTTGACTTTCATTCCGGGAAAAAGCCATTAGACTTTTTATAATCTCTGTAGTTCTAACTATGCCCGTTTCAATATTAACAAGTAAAAATTTTATGGAGTGGTATAGGTCGTTAGAGTTCAGTTTTTTCTCTTTTTCAAATTTCAAGAGTAAATCTGTTGCTTTCTTTTGGTCAAGTTCAGTTTTGTAATCGTTGAATAAAGCCCAGAAATCATCAATAAGCGTTTGGAGAGCTTGATAACTGCCGCTAATATAATTGATCGGATTATTTATTTCGTGAGCAATACCTGCCGTGAGCATACCCAACGATGCCATTTTTTCCGATTGGATTAGTTGGTCTTGAGTCTCTTTAAGCATCTGAATTGTTTGAGAGAGTTCTTCGGTTTTTTTATACAACTCGGAATTTGTCTGCGTTAAATCACTATTAAGTTTTATTATCTCATTTGTACGTTCAAGTACAATTTCTTCAAGGTGATCTTTATGCTTATTAAGTTCCTTTTGATAATTCTTCAATGCTGTAATATCTGAAATCGACAACAAAACTCTTGAGTAATTCTCTTCGTAGCTTGGGAGTACTAGCCAATTTAAGTGAACATATAGTGTTTCTCCATTTACGTTTTGTCTTACGCCTTCGTATGTAGATGATGTTTTCTTTTTAAGAATAGCCAATATAACTGTTTTAATACTTTCTAATGATTCTTCACTGTAGGTTTTATAATAGTTCATCTGAGCATCTTTTTTGTCTTTAAACCCAAACAAACTAATACCCGATTGATTCAAGTTAATAACCCTTATAAGTTTAAGTCCATTTTGGACAACTTCTATGTTTTTATCAATTATCAAACTCGAATTTTCATCAATACTTTCAACATATATTTTTAACTCTGAGAGGTCAAGCTCAAACATTGCCACGGGTGAGTTTTCAAAAAGATTCATGAAATGCTGCTGGCTAAGTTTCAATTCTCTTGTTCTTTCGTCAACTAATTTTTCTAGTTTTAGATTTAACCTACGCTTTATTCTATAAGACCAGTATGCAAAAAGTAGACTTAATGACAATCCCAAAAGAACAACAACTGCGATTAAAAATCTACGCTGTTGCTTTAATATAATAAGTGATTGTTGATTAATCTCCTGGCTTTGGTCTTCAATTAGCGTTTGTTTGGTCTTCAACTCCTGCTGTTTTGCATCAATCTCATTATCCAGAGAGTCCAGTTTGCCTGTTGCGATATTGATTGATGTAAGTTGTGATTTAATTAGGGTTTGAAGCGATTGACTCTCTTGAATTTTAGTTTGTAATTCTCTTGTTCTAAATGCCAACAAACTATCGCGAGCCTGTAGTTTGTTGGTAAGATTTAAATATTCATCCTCCGATTGTTTAATACTTTTTGCTAGGCTATTAATTTTGGAATTCAACTGATTAATTTGCGTTTGGTACTCTTCCTTTTCTCTGCTAATTTTCTCTAGTTCTTCCTTATACTTTTGAATTTTATCAGACTCTTGTCTTAATTGCTCGTATGTCTGAATATATAGTTCACGTAAGTTTAAGTAACTACCACCAAGCAAAAGTATTTTGGGGTTTACAATAAACTTACCTGCATCCAAATTGTCCTTATTAATTTCAAACGAAAAAGTGTTCTTGTCTGTTTTGTAAAGAATATTAATCATTGTTAGCACTCTATCGCGGCCTCGGTCTGTAATAATTAATACTCCCTCAACATTAATTTCTTGGTAAATATTGGTTAACTGTTTTTCTGTATTTTCTCCAAAATAGAGAATGTTAAATGGGGAATGAAATGTTTGTTGGTCAACAAATACAACATCAAACGGCTTGCCTTTTATTCGTTGTGAAGGAATGGCCGATTTAAGTTCCTTATAAACGCTAGAATCTTTATCAAAAACTCCAATTAAGTATTTAGAGATGCTTGGCTCATTAGGCCACTGAATGTTTTGTGCAAAATTTATGATGAGTGCGGCCTTAATCTTAGCCTCGGAAATTTGAGATTTATTACTGTCTTCCGATGCATATATGTTGGCACATATAAGCGTAATTAAAGATATACAGAGCCACCTTTTTATCATAAGCCAATGAATTCAACCTTATGCAATATACAAAAGATTATTTCAAAATCAAGTCGTTGGTAAAATGTAAATCCAATATTTTACTTTTGCTGGGTTAATTATTTGGCTTATTTTTGCTAACTCAAAAAAATTGAAATAATTAGAACTTATTGATAATATGACACAGGAAGAACTATTTAAGAAACTAATAGCCCACTGCAAGGAGTACGGTTTTGTTTTCCAATCGAGCGAAATTTACGATGGGCTAAGTGCCGTTTATGATTATGGACAAAATGGCGTTGAGCTTAAAAACAATATCCGTCGTTACTGGTGGGAGGCAATGACTCGCCTTAACGAAAACATTGTTGGGATAGATGCTTCAATCTTTATGCATCCACAAACTTGGGTTGCTTCGGGTCACGTTGGTGCTTTCAACGACCCTTTGATTGACAATAAGGATAGCAAAAAGCGTTACCGTGCCGACGTACTAATTGAGGACTGGATTGCTAAAGTTGAGGATAAAATCAACAAAGAGGTTGAGAAAGCTGCCAAACGCTTTGGCGATACTTTCGATGAGAAAATGTTCCGCCAAACTAACCCCAGGGTTTTAGAAAATCAAGCAAAGATTGACGAGGTAAATAAGCGAATGGTTACTGCGCTTGATACTAACGATTTGGCTGAGGTTAAGAAAATAATAGAGGATTGTGAAATTGTTTGTCCTATATCTGGTTCGCGCAACTGGACGGATGTTCGCCAGTTCAACCTGATGTTCGATACCAAGTTGGGCTCGGTTACCGACGAGGCCAATACCATTTACCTTCGCCCAGAAACAGCACAGGGTATCTTTGTAAATTACCTAAATGTTCAGAAAACTGGACGTATGAAAATTCCTTTCGGAATTGCTCAGGTAGGAAAAGCATTCCGTAATGAGATTGTGGCACGTCAGTTTATTTTCCGCATGCGTGAGTTCGAACAGATGGAAATGCAGTTTTTTGTTCGTCCTGGCGAGGAGATGAAATGGTACGAATTCTGGATGGAGAAACGTATGCGTTGGCATAAAGCTATGGGATTGGGTGATGAAAAATATCGGTTCCATAAGCACGAGAAACTGGCTCACTATGCAAATGCTGCATCAGATATCGAGTTCCACTTCCCATTTGGATTTAAAGAGGTTGAGGGCATTCACTCCCGAACCGATTTCGATTTAAGCAATCATCAAAAACATTCAGGGAAAAAATTACAGTACTTTGACCCTGAAACCAACGAGAGTTATGTGCCATACGTTGTAGAAACCTCTATTGGTTTGGACAGAACATTCCTACTTGTACTTTCATCTGCATACAACGAGGAAAAGTTAACCAAGGAGGACGGAACTGTAGACGAACGAGTAGTTTTGAAAATACCCGCAGCGTTGGCACCTGTTAAATTGGCAATTTTCCCACTTGTCAAAAAGGATGGTCTACCCGAAATGGCTCGCAAAATTATGGATGACTTGAAGTTCGATTTCGCTTGCCAATATGAAGAGAAGGACACCATCGGAAAACGTTACCGTCGTCACGATGCAATTGGTACGCCATTCTGTATTACTATCGACCATCAAACTCTTGAGGACGAAACCGTAACCATTCGCTACCGCGATACCATGGAGCAGGAACGAGTACAGGCTTCAAAACTGCGAGAGATTATGGCCGATAAGGTTTCAATATCAACTCTTCTGAAAAACATCTAGCATCTTTTTTAAAAAACTTAAAAAGCAAGGAGATAATCAATACCTTGCTTTTTTTGTTGGGCTTCCTATCTTCTTTTTTAATATATTTGAAGTTTGATTTTTAAACAGTTTACTACAAAACATAATCCTATGAACAAGGAAAAACTTCTTAAAATTCTCCCCCACATAGTTGCCGTTGTACTTTTCATGGCTATTTCATTAGCATTTTTCTTTCCGCTACTGGAAGGGAAACGCCTTGCCCAACATGATATTGCCATGTGGAAGGGTGGTGCAAAAGAGGTTTTAGACTATAAGGAAAAAACTGGCGAGGTTAGCCTATGGACCAATAGTATGTTTGGAGGTATGCCTGCATATCTAGTTTCTGTTCCTTATACTAACAATTTACTACGTTTTGTCGATAAAGTTTTAAATACAATTCCGGTACCAGCAAGTTTTATTTTCATTACAATGCTTGGATTTTATATACTAATGCTAGTAATGGGAGTAAATCCGTGGCTAAGCATTGTTGCCTCAATTGCATATGGCCTTTCTACTTACTTCATGATAGTGATTGGTGCTGGACATAATGCAAAAATTAGGGCAATGAGCTATGTTGCTCCAATGATTGCTGGAATGCTACTAACTTTCCGTGGAAAAATTTTAAGTGGTTTTGCTTTATTTTCTTTGTTTCTAGGACTCAACCTTTACACCGGACATCCACAAATCACTTACTATGCAGCATTTATTATGGCTGCACTGTTTATTGTTTATTTGATTGATAATATTAAGTCTAAAGCGTATAGCGCTATAGGTAAGACTGTTGGTGTTTTAGCCATTGCGGGTGTACTTGCCATTGGAGCGAATTTTAGTAACCTTTGGTTTACTTACGATTACGGAAAAGACTCCATCAGAGGCAAATCTGAACTGACAGATGAGCAGCATAATAAAACTACAGGACTAGATAAAGATTACGCTACGCAGTGGAGTTATGGCCCATCAGAAACATTCAACTTGCTAATACCAAACTTAATGGGTGGTGCTAGTTCAATGAATTTGGGTGATAAGTCTGAGACCTACAAGTTCTTACGCAAGAATGGAGTTCCCATGAATCAAACCCAAGCAATTGTAACCCAACTACCAACCTACTGGGGTCCTCAACCTTCTACTTCTGGTCCAGTTTATGTTGGAGCTATTGTAATGTTTTTATTTGTTTTAGGCCTGTTTTTGATAAAATCTCCAATAAAATGGGCTCTTTTTGGTGTTACAATTTTAGCAATTTTCCTATCATGGGGAAATCACTTTAACTCTTTAACCGATTTATTCCTTCACTACTTCCCTGCCTACAATAAATTCCGAACTGTTTCAATGATATTGGTGATAGCAGAGTTTACAATGCCGTTCCTTGGATTCCTTGCGCTTAAAGAAATATACGAGGACAAAGTTAGCAAGGACGATTTCATGAAGGCATTTAAGTGGTCTGTTGGAATTGTTGGTGGGTTATGTTTGCTGTTTTTACTCGTGGGCAAAGGAATGTTTAGTTTTGCAGGAACTATAGATGAGCAGCTTGTTGCATCGGGATGGCCACAGGAGATTATTAATGCCATTAGGCAGGATAGGCAGAATATGCTTTGGAACGACTCCCTTCGCTCTCTTGTATTTGTTTTAATTGGTGCGGCGTTAGTATTTGCGCTATTCAAGAAAAAACTAAAACCAGCATATTTCCTTGTTGCTTTAGGATTGTTTATAACTGTCGATTTATGGGTTGTTAGCAAACGCTATATGGATAATAAGAACTTTGTTACCCCTCAAATGGTAACTGAGCCTTTCAATCCATCGGAAGCTGACAAGATGATACTTGCCGATAAGGACCCCAACTTTAGAGTTTTCAACCTTACAGTAAGTCCTTTTAACGATGCGTCAACATCTTACTTTCACAAATCCATAGGAGGTTACCATGGAGCAAAATTGCGGCGATACCAGGAGTTGATTGAGAAACATCTTGCAACAGGCAATATGGCTGTGCTGAATATGCTCAATACAAAGTATTTCATTCAACCTAGCAAGAATGGGCCTATGGCTATGCAAAACCCCGATGCTTTAGGCAATGTATGGTTTGTAGATTCAATTAAAATGGTTGCCAATGCCGATGAGGAAATTGCTGCATTAACGGGCTTTAACCCTAAACATGTAGCAATTGTTGATAAACGATTTGAGAACTCTGTTAAAAATTACACTCCAAACAACGATTCAACTGCGTTTATAAAACTCGATGTTTATAAACCAAACAAATTGATTTACACTAGTTCCAGTCCTACCGAGAGAGTGGCCGTTTTCTCAGAGATTTATTACGATAAGGGTTGGAAAGTAACCATTGATGGAAAGCCTGCAGACCATTTCCGTGCAAACTACGTTTTAAGAGCGATGGTTGTACCGCAAGGCGAGCATAAAATTGAGTTTGTTTTCGACCCAGAAATGTGGTACGTAGGCAAAAATATCGATCTAGCATCATCACTATTAATACTGCTTATATTTGCAGGATGGATAGGCTTAAGTTTATTTAAAAAGAATCAGTAGTAATTGAGCAATATAGTAATATGAAAAACCAAGAATCGAAAGTAAGCAGTCAACGGTTACGTAGTTCATACTTATCGTCAATAATAAGCATATCGCTTGTGCTATTTATGCTTGGGATGCTTGGTTTGTTAATTATTAGTGCACGAAAACTTTCGGATTATGTAAAGGAGAACATTGGTTTTTCAATCTATTTAAACGATGGTGTAAGCGATGCCGAAGCCAACTACCTCCGTAAGAATCTAGATGCATCAAACTACGTTAAATACACACAGTATATCAGCAAGAACGATGCTGCAAAAATGATGGAAGAAGAACTGGGCGAAGATTTTATCGATTATATTGGCTACAATCCACTATCAGCTTACATCGACATGCGCCTTAAGGCCGATTACGCCAATACCGATAGCATTGCAAAAATAGAGACTTGGCTTGGTCAGTTCAACCAAATAAAGGAGATAGATTACCAAAAGCCCTTGGTCAACCTTGTGAATGAGAATGTAAGTAGGGTTAGTTTTATAATTCTACTATTCAATGCGCTGTTGATGTTTATTGCCTTGGTGCTTATTAATAATACTATTCGCTTATCGGTTTACTCCAAGCGATTCATAATAAATACTATGAAATTGGTTGGTGCAACTGGGGGATTTATCCGTAAACCATTCTTACTTCGCAGTATACTGCATGGTATGTATGCATCAATTATTGCTATTGCAATGCTTACGGCGCTTATTTACGGGGTTAAAAAGGAAATTGCCGATATACTCCTTATTGTGGATCCAATTTATATTGTTGGTATTTTTACTGGAATAACCGTTGTTGGCGTTTTTATAAATCTTTTGGCAACTTTTTTTGCTGTAAATAAATTCCTTCGTCTTTCAACCGACGAACTTTACTACTAATATTAAGAAAATTGATATAGCTATGTCGAAACAAGCAAACAAAAACACAACTCCCCAGAACGAAGGCAAATTTGCCCTTGGCAAGGAGAACTACCGATTATTACTCATTGGCTTTGGAATAATTGTACTTGGCTTTATTCTAATGGCTGGCGGAGGTTCAAAGGACCCCAATGTATTTAACTACGATATATTCAGCTTCCGACGCATAACGCTCGCACCAATAGTTGTGCTTTTGGGATTCGCCTTTGAGATTTACGCCATAATGAAAAAACCCAAGCAGTAAATTAAATGTCGATAATTGAAGCAATCATCCTTGGACTAATTCAAGGACTAACCGAGTTTCTGCCTGTAAGTAGTAGCGGACACATTGAAATTGGCAAAGCAATCCTTGGTGTTGAGGTGAAGGAGAATTTACAGTTTACTGTTGCTGTTCATGCTGCAACAGTATTAAGTACTTTAGTGGTTTTCCGAAAGGAGATTATTGACCTTTTCATCGGTTTTTTCAAGTTTAAAATGAACGATGAAACCAAGTTTGTCATAAAAATACTTCTCTCGACCATCCCAGTTCTATTTGTAGGTTTTTTCCTAAAGGATGAGGTTGAAAAACTTTTCGATGGCAATTTACTGGTTGTAGGAATAATGCTTTTAGTAACTGCATTATTGCTTACACTTAGCAAGTATCTTCAGCGTGCAAATACAAAGCCTATAGGCTACCGCGATTCATTTATAATTGGTATAGCACAAGCAATAGCCGTTATGCCAGGCCTTAGCCGCTCTGGCTCAACAATATCTACCGGCTTGATTCTGGGAAATCATCGCGATGAAGTTGCAAAATTCTCATTTCTAATGGTAATCATACCAATACTTGGGGCTGCTGTTCTTGATGTTGCAAAGGGTGAATTTGTCACAGTTGACATTCAGCCCATTATTGCCGGTTTTTTTGCAGCATTTGTAAGTGGATACGTTGCGTGTAGTTGGATGGTGAAGTTGGTACGTAAAGGCAATTTAATCTGGTTTGCTTTATACTGTGCAATTGTGGGGCTTACTGCAATAATATTTAGCCTGTAAATGGACATAAACAATATCAACACACTTAAGGAAGGAAGTGTTTTTCTGATTGATAAGCCATACACTTGGACATCTTTCAACGTGGTTGGAAAATTTAAGGTTTTAATTCGCCGAGCCACTGGCGATAAAACGATTAAGGTTGGTCACGCAGGAACTCTAGACCCGTTGGCAACAGGATTACTTGTGGTTTGCACAGGAAAGGCAACTAAGAGGGTTAACGAACTAATGGCTCAACGAAAGGAGTACTTGGCCACAATTAAAATTGGAGAAACCACCCCTTCGTTTGATTTGGAAACCAAGCCCGATAAGCAATATCCAACTGAACATATTACTCCTGAACTTACTCAGGAAGTTGTTAAAGGATTCATTGGTCCGCAGGAGCAAATTCCGCCTTTATTCTCGGCGAAATTTATCGATGGCAAACGTGCCTATGAATTTGCTCGCAAAGGGGTCGATATGGAGTTAAAACCATCCTCTATTGAGATTTATGGGATGGAGATTGTCAAGTTTGAAATGCCCTTCCTAGAATTAAACATTAGTTGCAGCAAGGGAACCTATATACGTTCCATTGCTCGAGATATTGGAACGGCATTAAATTCTGGTGCTCATCTTGTTCAACTCCGACGAACCGCCAGTGGTGACTTTAAAATAGATGATGCATTAACAATTGAAGAAATCGAAAAAAAATTTTCACAGCTTTGTAACCAACTGTAAAATTGTCCGTATAAGATGGGCAGTCTTTAAAATTATGCACTAAATTTGCAACCTCTTAATTTTATTAACTTTAACCAGTTCTTGGATATCAAGGGCTGATGGTTGTTGTGGTTTGTAAAAAGTAAACTTAATAATAATAACAAAATGAAGCTATCGCAGTACAAGTACAATCTGCCTCAGGAGCTAATCGCTAAGCATCCTACCGAAAACCGTGACGAATCCAGACTAATGGTGATTAACCGTAAGACCAAGCAGATTGAACATCGCGTTTTTAAGGATATTATCGATTATTTTAATGAGGACGATGTTTTGGTGTTTAACAACACCAAAGTTTTCCCCGCTAGGCTATATGGCAATAAAGAAAAAACTGGTGCTGAAATAGAGGTTTTTCTTCTCAGAGAGCTTAACAAGGAGCAGCGTTTGTGGGACGTACTTGTTGACCCAGCCCGCAAAATTAGAATTGGTAATAAACTGTACTTTGGTGAGGATGATGTACTTGTTGCCGAGGTAATTGACAATACAACCAGCCGAGGAAGAACTCTTCGTTTCCTTTTCGATGGCTCTTACGATGAATTTAAGGATACCCTTTATCGCCTTGGCGAAACTCCTCTTCCAAAATTTATTCGACGTGAGGTTATTGAGGAGGACCGTGAGCGTTATCAAACCGTTTACGCTAAGCACGAGGGAGCTGTTGCTGCCCCAACCGCTGGTTTGCATTTTAGTAAACAGCTTCTTAAGCGACTTGAAATTAAGGGTTTGAACTTTGCCGAAATTACACTTCATGTTGGTTTAGGAAACTTCCGCACCGTTGATGTAGAGGATTTAACTAAGCACAAAATGGACTCTGAACAGATTAATATTCCAATGGAAGCAGTTGGTATAGTTAATGGTGCAAAACAAAACAAAAAGAATATTTGTGCTGTGGGAACAACTGTTCTTCGCACTTTAGAGAGTTCTGTTACTACCGATGGATACCTTAAACCATACAGTGGATGGACAAACAAGTTTATTTTCCCTCCATACGAATTTGCTGTTCCTAATATGCTTATTACAAACTTCCATTTGCCGCTTTCAACCCTTTTGATGATGGTTTCGGCATTTGCTGGGTATGATTTGCTTTTTGAGGCATACAAAGTGGCTGTAAAGGAAAAGTATCGTTTTGGAACCTATGGCGATGCTATGTTAATCATCTAAATAACAAACATATATGC
>CAZTVB010000003.1:0-24529 GCA_964616315.1 uncultured Rikenellaceae bacterium | reverse complement strand
CAATAAAGGCACGAAAAGAGATACTTTAAACTAATAAACAAAAAAAGGAGACCGATTTCTCGGTCTCCATCCAACAAACCTAAACTAGAGGAATTATCTGGAAACCTCTATTCTTTTAACCACTAACCCAAAATTACCCTCTATCCTCATTAAGTATAGACCAGAAGGAATAGACGTTACATCAATTGATGTGGTGTTGTTGTAAGATTTAACCTGTTTACCTGTAATGTCGAATAAAGTAACCTTTACATTATTTCCAGCGAAATTGATGAAAACAATATCGCGTGCAGGGTTAGGGTAAACCTTGATATCCTGAATTGAAAACTCGTTGATACCAGTTGCAATTACATTTATTGAAAAGACTTGGGTTGAACTTTCAATACCATCGTTAACCTGAATGGTTACATCATAATTCCCTACTTGAGTTGGTGTTCCACTTAATGAGGCCGTTCCGTTACCATTATCGGTCAAAGTTAACCACATTGGTTTAACGGTTGTGCTTATTGTAATGGCATCGTTATCGGAATCGGCTGCTGTTATACTGTAACTATAGGCATTGCCAACAGTTCCATTAGTAACGGCAGTAGATGTAATTTGAGGTATTGCATTGGTAGCAACGGCTATGGTAAAACTTTGCTTAACGGTATTAAGTCCATCGTTAAGTTGAAGAATAACGTTAGCATCGCCTGTTACAGTTGGAGTTCCAATTAAAGTTGCAGTTCCATCGCCATTATCGGTAAGGCTTAGCCAGGCGGGGGCACTTTCAATGCTCAGGGTTCTTGAATCATTCTCTGTGTCCGAAGTGGTTATACTATAGCTGTAGTTGTGTCCTGTAATCGCAGTAACTCCTGGAGTTGAAGTAAATACTGGAGCATCGTTATTTTCAACATTAATCTCGAATGTTTGCTCAACATTTGTTAGTCCGTCATTTACTGCAATAACTACGCTATGGTTTCCCCCTTCGGTTGGTGTTCCAGATAAAGTAGCAGTACCATTATTATGGTCAACCAAAGTTAACCACGAGGGTAGTGTCGTTGCTGAAATTATAAGATTATCGCCATCTACATCGTCTGTAGCAATCTCATATGTATAAGAATGGTTAACAAGAGCAGATGTATTTGGTGTAGATTTAAACTCTGGAGCGCTGTATACAACAGGCCCAGTTACCAAATCTAAGTATGTAGCTTTGTATGAATTGCAGGTTACTGCAAATGCTATATAATACCTTGAGCCTGCTAAAGAACTTAGGTCGACCTTCTGTTTTGCGTAGTTGCTATTATTTACAGCAATATCAGTTCCTATTTGTGTCCATGGTCCATCCACATTCTCGGCATACATAACCTTCATTACTGGGAATGGAGCGGTTGCCGTTGTTTTAGTATAAAACACCAACGAATCGTTAGGATGAATATTTAGCAGTGGCGTTTTTAACTTAACTTCTGTAGCATTAGCTGTGGGTGATATGTATGCATGCCCAGCCCCTTCGTAAGCCGAATAAGTTTGACGCACCCATCCATTCTCTGCAACCCAACCACTAGAAGGGAAAGCTGTGGCATTGAAATTTTCAAGTAAACTACCTTGTGGTAAAGCGCCTCCAGAAAGAACTACGTTTCCAGCAGCATTATTTCCATTGTGGTTAATTACCATACTGGCCAATTTAGAACCAGCTGTAGCGGGTGCAAATACCAACTGAATATTTGCAGTTTGCCCCTTGGTTAACTCAATTGGGAAACTATTGCTTTCGGATAGTTTAAACTCCGAAGAATTATCGCCAGTGAAAGTAATATCTGCTTGTTGAATCGTCAGTGTTCCAACTCCTTCATTCAAAACTTGGACAGGTAGAACCGTTTCTGTTTTTGCTACCGACAAACCAAAACTTAAAGATGAAGCGCCCAACCCTAAAATTGGGGTTGTTGGATTTGCTTCCCATACAATATCGTCAATTGAAAGTGTTGGGTTCGAGGCCCCAGCAGGAGTTTTAAATGCTAGATACTCATTTGCGCCTGCGTATGCACTAAAGTCAACAATGTACTGAGCATAAGCGGTTGTTAATGCAACGTTTTGGAATTCAGTAAAAGTAGCAGGATTTGTTGGGTCGGTCATTGTTCCTACCGAAACAGAAGTAGATGCTGCAGAAGATTTTGCCCAAAATTTCAAGCGGTTTAATGTCATATTTCCAACAGCAGGAGTTGCAACGTAGCAATACTCGGCGCTCCACTTGCTCATTTCGATATAATTCGTTCCAGAGTGTGCTTTGGTAGCATTTGCAACAACCCCTGCATACGCCCAACCAATATTTGTAATTGTCCATCCCTTGGGAGTTCCATCCTCAACGGTTGTTTCAAGCCCTTCAGTAAAGGATGTATATGCATTATAACCTTCACCTACTAAGATAACAGTGGCTGGTGAACCGATGGCGTTGTGAACAATACTAAAAGTGGCGTTTTTAACACCAGCCGAAGCGGGTGTAAATTTAACCTCAACATTTTTAGATTCTCCAACACCCAGAGATATGGGATAAGTTAAACTGCCAATGGTAAAATCCGATGCGTTGGCTCCTGTAAGTGTAATATCTCCTTCTGCAATGTTTAATGCTCCTCCGCCTGTATTGCTAATATTAAGAATACTTGTTGGTTGTTTGGTTAAAAGATTAAATCCAAAATCAATTGCAGTTTTATTTATAGTAAACGAAGGAGTTATTGGTGTTTCCCTAACCAAAAGATTATCTATATCAACCTGGAAATCGCCTCCTCCAGTAGTTGCAACTACTTTAATAAGTATTGATTTTCCATTGTAGGAATTATCCAGCGCAATGTATTTTTTTGCAAAATCCGTTGCTGTTGTATGCGATGCTTGGTCTATGGTATAAATTGTTGTATAGTTAGCTCCGTCGTTCTCCGAAACCATAATTTCAACCTTATCGGAGGCTGTTAAAGCGTATCCCTGCTGAGGATAACCACTCCAAGTTGGAATGCAAATACGGTAATCGAACACAATTTGTGTGCTTGATGCTAAAAGTCCAACAGGACAAGTGATTGCTGTTGCCGTAGTAATATAACTTACATCAACAGAAAGAGATTTGGATGCTGAAGTACCATAGTTCTGGATACTAAAATTGGTCAAACTCCAGCCTAAAGGAGTTGCACCACTCTCAAAATCCTGAGAGTATGGTAATGGCTGAGTTGGGTCTGGTAATGTTGTAAAACTCCAAATGGGACAAGTACTAGCATCGCTAACGCTGTTGGTTGGAACAATTTGCCAGTAGTATGTTGTATTGTACGCTAAAGGAGTAGCAATGGAATATGATGTAGATGTTTGTGAAGAACCATTAACTATACTTGTTGGAGTGGTAGTACCACCGCCATCGTTACCAACATATACTTTGTAGGCTGTGGGTATTCCGCCAGAAGAAGCTGCAGACCAAGTTAATGTTGGAGTGCGTGAAATATTTGTGGATGCGTTAGCAGGATTTGGGTTTACTGCTGCATTTGGAGCCTCAACAACTACGTCTGGACCAAAAATATAATCTAAAAAGCAAGTCTTGTAAGTCCAAGAATAGGTATTTGTACTTTTAACCTGAAAAGCAATGTAGTAATTTCCTGCAGGAATAGATGATAAATCTACATTGTAATTTGTGTATGAGCCTCCTAGGGTAATTTCTGTTCCAACATTTGTCCATGCCGATTTATCAGTCGAATACTGTAGTTGAAGTTTTTCTGCATAATCGGATACTCCTCGTTTTGCATAGAATGATATGCTGCTTGTACCGTTAATTTGAACTTTTGGTGAAATTAGTCGTGTGTTGCTTGTTAAAGCATTTGCCAAGTAGAATTTGGCCGATTTTGTTCCATTGTAAGCATCGCTAGCAGTTGTATTCTGAGTCCAACTGCTTGGGTCGATACTCCAACCTGTTGGCAACCATGAACCCTCAAAATTTTCAACCATTGCATTTATTCCATAGGCCTTAACAGCTAAAGATGATGCGTTGTTGGCATTATCATCATCGTTTGCTAACTCAAAGGAGATTGTGTGATTGCCCGCTGTGGCTACCCAAGTTTTTTGTGCTGTTTGAGTTGCTCCTGAACTAATTGATGCAATAGTTTGAGTACCAATGGAAGTTCCATCAACCTTAAAATCAACCAAAACATTCGATTGGTTGTTACTTCCATTATTAATTACCGAAGCTGTGATTGTTACATTATCTCCCTCTCTTATTGTAGCAGGATTAACTGAAACGCCATTAGCCTTTAAATCGTTAGCTAGAGGAATGTAAATATTAATATCATCAACATAGATGTTGTTTCCATATGTGCTAACTCCCCTAAAAATTACATAGTTAGTTGCTGTGTTGAATGATGCTGGAATATCAAAAGTGTACTTATACCAACCATTCGATGCTACAGTTGGAGTTTGTGTACTTGAACGATGAATGGAACCAAGTAGGGTTCCAGAGGTGTAATCAGAAGAAGTGTTAACATAAACCTCCGTTTTATCCAAATTTGTAGGGAATCCATTTTCTCTGTACATCCAAAACTCAACCTTTAGATTTGATTTTGAAGTAAAGTCTAAAACAGGAGAAATTAGCACTGAACTTGAACCATTAGTGGCATTGTAGCATTCGTAACGCAACATTTTTGCACCAGAATGAGGCGCTGCTGTTGGCGATGTGCTAGAAGCAATTGCCTCCCATTGTTTTGGACCACTTATAATACTACTAGTCCACGATGCAGGAATTCCTGAGTCAAAACTCTCGTTTACAAGAGTTTGCCCTTTCCCCACATAAGACAAAAGAAGCATAGATAAACCCAGCAGGGTGATCCATACCATTTTCATTTTAATGTGTAAATTATTCTTCATAACGTTAGGGTTTGGTTTATTGTGAGTTTGTAGCCCAATTGTTTTGGGCTACAAACATCCTTACTATTCAATTACAAGTTTTGAGGTATAACGGCCTTTATCCCCCTGGATATAAACCATATATATACCCTTAGTTAAACTGCCTAATGGCACAGTTATTTGATTCTCGTTAGAAATTAGCATCGACAATACTCTTTGTCCCATAAGGTTTACAACAGTTAAGGTTCCATTACTCTGTTCTGGAATGTAAACCGTTACCTGGTCCTTTGCGGGGTTAGGGTACAACTTTAGTGATTCTACCTTATTATTCTCACCAATGGAGGTTGGGTTAATGTTGACTGTTACTATATTACTTGGCGACGATAGTATTGTATTAGTACCATCGGAGTAGACGTTGAGCATATAGTAGAAGTGCTTTCCATTCCCAGGGTTCACATCGGTATAACCAAATACATTTGTTGCAGGAGCAGAAATCTCTGTACCATTCCTGAAAACCTTATAACCAGTTAGAGTTAATGATTCTGCCTTGCTTATCGATGATTGATACTTTGCGGTTACTGATTTAACCTCTTTTGCTGAGAAACTAATTGGTATAGTAGCTGCCTTTTTGGTAATTGGAGCACCTACATGAAAATCATCAAGGAATAAACACCATGCATCGTTAGAAACTACCTGAACACAGAAATATATTTCCGGCCCAACATAAGCCGATAGATTATACTCAAACTTTGTCCATGTTTTTGGCACTTCAACATAGGGTGATGTGCTGATAAACGTGAAATCCTCTGGGTTTCTTCCAGTAGTTGAAATACCCACCTTAATCCGTTCTAATCCATAAGTATCGGTAATTGAGCAACCATAGAAACTAAGTACATCTCCAGCCTTAACACTCACTTTTGCCGAAATTAACCAATCGTTATTGGGTGGTGTGGATGCATCGAAACAAGCAATAGCCTGAGTACCTGAAGGGGTTGACCATCCCGTAATGGCCGGTGTGGTTTTATTGCCATCAAAAACAATAAACGAACCCGTATAGCTAGAATTTGGGAATATGTATCCGTCTATTCCATAAGTAACTGCCTTGTCAACATCAACCTGCTTCCAACTTCCAAAGTTTAATGAGAAGGGAGCGTATGAATCAAAACTATCGTCAGTGAACATAACATCGCCAGCCCAATCTAAGTTAACGTTACTTCCGCTTAATTGTGCCTTAAGTAATCCTGGAGCATCGGCAATTGGATTCACAACCTTAACAGCATACGCGCGAAGTGTGTCATCTACCCCAAAACTGTTCTGAACTTTTAATTTTACAGAGTAATATCCGGGTGTGCTAAACTCAACAACAGGATTAGCACTACTGTTACTTGTGCCAGAAACATAGTTCACACCAGCACTTGGAGTAATGATCCACTCCCACTGATTAGGACTCTGTAAGGAAACGTCAGTAAAAAATAGTTTTGTACTTACAGCTAACTCATTCGAAGACATATTGAATACTGCCTTAGGAGCGGTTGATGCTGGAGGAGTTTGAAATGCTTTTAGGTAATTAACCCATCTTGTTTCACCGAACTTAAGGAAAGTTGCTGGTTTTGTATAATAGTTTGTTGCAGTTCCTTCGTCCATAATCTCCTCGGGCATCCATATTTTCATACCTGTAGCGTTTGCATTTTCACCACCGGTGTATGTATGATAGATTACCGTACTTTGATATGCATCAAGCATATTCTGTGCTGCTTGCTTTAAACCTTGCGGTAATTCATTGTTGGTAATAAGAAGTTTTGCAAAGTGTCCTAAATCCCTATGATCAGGATTGTCTAAGGGTTGTGTTTGACCAGGTGCAGCATACGATGAGTTTTTGGCTGATTTATAGTGACTTTTGTAATCGGCCACATACTTTATTAAACTATCGGCAAATAAATTTAACTCAGGTATTAAATGGTTGTTTAACGAATCAATGGAGATTACGGCCTGAGTACTGCTTGCTTGGTATGACGATCCACCCGGTGCATAAGCGTCGGTGTATGTTTTACAAATCCGTTTTGCTATTGAATCTGCAGTAATAGCAGAGTTTCCACTTAGCGGAGTAAAGCCATTGTAGTAATCCCATCCATCGCCTGGCTCAGTTTTTTCAGACGCCAAAACATACTTTGCTAAATCTTTAAACTGATACGCTGTTTCAATTTGACCAAGTAAGCAAACATCAAATCCAACAATATCTATTTTCTTTCCAACAGCCTGTACAAATTGCTCAACGGAAGAACTCATCTCCCATAGTTTCATAGTTCCTACAAAGCCTTTATCTATTGCCTTTACTTCTTGGGTATTGGACTTTTTGAAAATACCATCGCCATGATCCCAAACAGTTAATCCATAATGCTGTGCAGGATAATTATCCTTAACCCACATAATGAATTGTTTTAAGGTCTCCTTACTCGACATGTCAGGATCAATACCTAAGAACGACGATACTTTCTCAGATACAAGAGTTCTGTTATAGCCATTTGCATCTTTTTTGATATACCAAATACCATCGCGAGAATCGTTATTGGCATCCCATAACACAAGGTAATTCACCTCTCCAGGAACAGAACCTGCCACTTCCCACTCATTAATATCCTTATCACCATCCAATCCAGTTGCATCCTCAAGCATATAGAGCATCCAAGTCCAACGATCTTGCCCACCAATTGCTTTCAAGTTGAATGAGAAAGGATTTTCGTTACCATCGTTATTGGTGAAAGTTACCTTACAGGTTTGTGGACCCTCAACGGTTGGATTAAACTGAATATTGAGCGTTGTGGTTGCATTGCTATTTAGGGTCGATTGTGGTTGCTGGGTTACAGTAAACATGCTGTTGTCCAATGTAACCTCTCCTAAATTCAACACTCCTCGACCCTCGTTATGGATAGTAAAACTTATTGTGCGGGTTGAGTTAACATCAACGTTTGAGGGGAAGTTAAGTAATGAGTTTTGAATGACCTCTTTACCTTCATAAATAACCTGTAACTCTGGATTACTATTATCTACAGTTACGTTTACAGTATTTGATGAAACCGAAAGTCCATTTGGTGTATAGTAAGCCTTAAGGTTGTAAGCATAACCACCATCGGCTAAACCATTGTCAGTATAAGTTGTTGTGGTTGATTGTTTTATTGAATCGACATACTCATTGTTACGATAAAGGATATAACCAGCCAAAGTACTAGCACCCTTTGCATCGGAGAATAATACCGAATTTTTTAGTTTATGAAGTAAGTTAAGTTTTCCGGTATACCTGCTATATGTATTATTACCTCGCTCAATTGTTTTCGAAGATTTTGCATCGTGTCCAATATATACCTTAGTGTACATTTCGTAACCGATATTGTCCACCACAAAAGACTCCCATGCGTTGGTTTCGGTATTCCACACTAAAGTATGGCAATTGTTTGCATCAACCTCCATTGCCATACCCGTTGGAGTCCCGTCGGTTGAAGTGGTTGAAACAACAACCATAAAAGGTTCATCTAGGGTAATTGGCTCTGGTAGTTCATAAACAAAATCAATAAAATGGAGAGCCTTTAAAAAGGGTGACTCAAAAACCACTTGATTATTAGACTGCTTTACTATTTTGAACTTAAATTGGTCATTGCTCCAGGGTAGCGAATTACTGTGGTAAAACATTGTTCCCAGCTTTGATATGGTAACAGGGAAACTGAAGTTAAAATCCGCATCGTTATATAGAGTTGCAATATCAGTTAGTGTAAGAATAAGATTTGTACAGGTGTTTATATCGGCAACATATGAATTCCACGCTGGAATATTTGGCATTTGCCAATTAAGATTTACGTGAGAACCCTCCGTTGTTGCAGTTAAATTCTTAGGAGCGCTATAGTTCTTTACAACAATATAGTTTGATTTTGTAAGGGTGTTACTTCCAACGCTATTTGTTGCCTTTAATGTGATGGAATAGTTTCCTGCCTCTAAAAATTTAACAACAGGATTCTGTGAGGTTGCAGAGGTTCCCTCGGTAAATTGAATAGTTGCTGGGCTAATAGTCCACTCCCATTGGGTAGGCAATAAATTGCTCTTATCGGCAAAGCGCACTACCCCCTCCGTAAAAATGGAAGTTTCGTTGGCGAAAAAATCTACATTAGGTGGTGTAGATATGGTTGATACTTGAAACGAATAGTCTTCAACCTCACCATAATCAAAGGTTCCACAACCATTTGAGTATCCTGAGTATGCACTTCCTGAGTCGTAAAGCACTATTCGCATCCGAATAGTTTTTCCCTCAGCATCCTGAACTGGAATAATTGTAGCATTACAGGTTCCTTGCTTACTTGAAACGCCTGTGAAGGAAATATTCATTTTCTCGGAGATAGAAAAAGCCTTATCATCATTCCAGTCTATATAAATCTCCATTCTGTCGGTACTGGAGTAATTCTCAGTTTTAATAACCAATGGGTAACTCTCCCCAATGTAAAGTTGCGAACTTAACGATGTGGCGAAGTTTTGGTATAATCCCGATTGTGTGGTGTTATCAATACTTCCAAATTTGACATTGCTTATATACTCCCAGTCAGAATATTGGACTGTAGATGAGCAGTACTGCGCTTTTAATCCACTGGAGGATAAAAGAAGCAAAAAAATAAAAACTGATATTATTCTGTTCATTGTTGTTGATTTATGCAAATAGTAAAACATAGAGGAAGTGCTGCATACTTCCTCTATGTGGGTTAGCATTACTGCTTAACTATAAATGTTTGGGTGTAAATCTTTTTGGACGTTTCAACTTTCAGAATATAGAATCCATTGCTGAAACTACTTACATTTATAGTTTTCTCAGAAGATTGACTCTCGTAAAGTTTTCGGCCGGTCATATCCCAAACGGATACTTTGGCAACTTCACTATCATTAAACTCGGCAATTTTAAATTGTAATTGTTGAGAAGCAGGGTTAGGATATACTCGCAAATCTTTACTTAACTTTTCGGTGGTAACCGATTGTGGCGTGGTTTCGGTTATAGTAACATCATCAACGATAAGAACATACTGATCCGCTGCAGATATTGCATGCAATCCAAAGTAATAAACAGTATCCTTTGTTGGAGTATATGATGCTTGAACCTTTTTCCAGGTTGTTGCTTGGTTCACGTTATCATAAACCAAACTATCGGTCATTGCGGTTGAAACCCTGTTTTTTCCTAACCAAACCGATATCTTCTCATTGTAAACTAATCCAGTAGTGTAGTCTACCATAGTATGAATGTAAAACTCAACGGTGTAATTTTTACCGGCCTTCATGCTTAATGGAGGTGTAAACAACCAATCATTCTTGGGGTTGATGATATGGAACGGTACGTGAATTGCCCCTTTAGAATCGTTTCGGGTGAATCCTTGAATTGCAGGAGGAAAATTTACCATATCCCAAGTTGCACGGTCGTTGTTAGTATCCTCTAATGTCCATCCAAGTGGTTTGTCGTACTTTCCTGGAATATTTGGTGTATTATCAAATGTTTCAACCATTGGGTATACAGTAACCGTTGGGTCTGGCATTGTTTTAAAAGTCCAAACCTCGGGCTCAGCGCAATCTCCAAATTCGTTGTATGGAACAACTCTCCAATAGTACGTTGTATTGAAACTAAGCGCCTCTGCACTTATACTATAGTTATTTTGTGTTTGTGTTAAACTAACTCCGTTTAGCAACTCATTGCAAGCAGCGGTTGTTCCAACATACAACTTAAACCCATCTGTATTGGATGAACCTGCCGACCACGCGAACTTCAACCCGTTCATAATATCTACACTATCCACATCATTTTCAGGATAGCCAATTAACGCTGCTTGAGGTGCAGCCTGCGTATTTGGTTCCCAAGAAACATCTTCAAGTCTTAACGATGGATATGGAAACGGCTTTGTAGGTGTCCACGCTCCAAACTTGAATCCAATGTATGGTTCATTTGTGTTTGCCTTAAATTGAACCTGATACTGTTCATAGTTTTCGGTTAGTGTAAAGGTTTTTTTAGCAACAAATGTTGATGTGTCTTTGGGGTCACTCATTACCCCAACAATAACTTCTAGGGTATAAGTATCGCCTCCTTTACGAGCGTAAAAACTTAGAATATTCTCGGCATAATTTGTTACACCAGGGGTTACAAGAATAACTGCATCAAGCGTGTCGTTGGAGTTTATTCTATTCATTTTAATAGCATTTGGCGACGAAAGAACATCAATAGATGTATTTGTAGCCCAAATGTTTGAAACAATTGTTCCTGCAAAAGAGGATTGGTTTGCAACCCAGCCTTCTGGTATGGCCTTAACAGCATCGAAATTTTGGAAAAACTGGGGTAATGCGGCGATTGCCTCTGCTGTACAATTTACTGTTGCATTACCTTGCGCACCATTAACGTTAAACGAAAAAGTTCCATTGAATGCGCCTACCTGTGTTGGTGCAAAATAAACGGTAGCGGTATCCTTTTGATTAGGAGCAATTGTTTTATTAAAATCACAGACAAAAGGACCATCGGTGGTTATTCCACTTATAGTTAAATTTGTTGTTCCAGTATTGTAAATAATGATTTTTCTCTTTGTTTTTCCTTTAGGTACAAGTTTGCCAAAATCCATGCTCTGCTCACTTAGAGTGATAATAGCACTTGTAGGAATATTCTCAATTTTAACATCATCTATTAAAAATGGCTCTGCTTCGTTAGTGCTAAACGAGCGGTACATCCAGCGGAAATAAACATTGTTTCCAGAGTATGCACTAAGGTCAACAATTGCATTTTCGTAATTCTGCATATTGGCTGGACCGCAAAGTTTTAACAGTGTTGTCCAATTGTTTTTACCATCAACGGATATTTGGAAGAAAGTACTATCATTGGCGGCAGTCTTGGTTGTATATGTATAATAGTTTCTCCACCAAAACGATATCCTCATATTTGAGGGCAAGTTTACTCTTGGCGTAACCAAGCTATATGTTCCCTGGCTATATGCATTAACACAAGCCGAGAAAAGCCCATTAAAATTATTTTCCGATTTCTTTAAACAAGCCCAGTAGTTATCCCATTTCCAATCTGACGAATCGGGATAGTTTGTGTTAATTACAGACGAAAGAGTATCGGGATGTTCGGGGTCGACATTGCTAACCCAATATTTTTCGAAATCTTGTATATATGGGAATGTGGCAATAATATTCTGTGTTGTAAACTTATAAACATTCGATTCTTTAGTTGTTTGAGAGTTTCGCGCAACAACTTTCCAGTAGTATATTTTTTTTGATTCCAATAGTTGACTTGGCTGATAACTGTAGTTTCCCGCACCAGAAACTGTTTGGTTATCTACAACCTTGCTCATCGAATTTATATCTGTTCCAAGGTATAGGTCATAAGCTTCGGTATTGTTACCAAGAGCAAAGTTTAAGGTTGTACCTAAATCAACTTTAATTGCCGCATTAACAGGGGCTGTTAATTCAGGATTTGCAGGTTCATTGGCATTGTTGTAATAAAAGCGAACATTAACCTTAGTTTGATTGGGGTAGTATTCCCAGCCAGAGCCTGTTGGAACAGAATTGTCGCCACCAAGAATTTTAACTTGCTTTAATCCAGTATTGGTTGCCGCAAATTTAAAATTCGATTTCTCAACATTACTTCTGTTTTCCCAATGCATTACTAAATTGCTGGTACCATCGTAAACAAATGGCGTAGTAAGAACAATTCTATACCAGCCCATGGCTCCGTAATGGATGTTGCCTTCCCATACCATGGTATAACCATTGTTGGCAGGATTCTCGTACGACATATCGGTCCAGGCGTCCTGTGAATCAGGGACAAGTTTAAACCACACTTTTTGGTTGTTTAGGTCGTAATCAAAACCTTGGCCAGCCAAATCGTTAAAGTTGTTGTTGAATGCTATTTCGGTGATTGTTTTAGCACCACCTATCTCCTCCTTTAAATAAATTGTGGAACTATAGGAGTAGCGCCAACTTGTATAAGACGGAAGATTGGTTTCAACATTTCCAGTTCCAACTTCCACAAAAGATTGCGCATAAAGTCCAAAATGAATTGGAAAAAGAGCGCATAAAATCAATAATCGGGTAAATTTTATCATTGGCTTAATTTTTGGTTCTTTTAGCAGGCAATGATACCCTTAACACCCGTTAGCCACAATAGGGGGATTCCCTTATTTTTTAACATCATTAAATCGAACTAAGAGATCTATACATAAAAAAATATTTATATTTAGCCCGAATATATTGATGTATGAAAGCGCTACAGCTTCTGGTCTTCTTTCTAATTTGCAACTCTCAAGTTCTTTTCTCTCAAAGCGGGATTAAATCCTTGCTCAAGCAAGCAGAGAAAGCTCAAGGAGTTCAAAAAGCCGTGCTTTTCAATCAGATTTCCGATTCGATATCTATTTACTCTCCAAAGGAAAGCCTCGACTATGCTAACAAGGCCTTAATTGAGGCTAAAAAGAGTGGCGATTTAGAACAACAAGCACAAGCGTACTTAAATGTTGGTATTGCTTTACGATATTTAGGACATAATAAGGACGCCCTAGACTCACTTTATCGAACCATTAGTTTTATCAATAATTTAAAAAACAGAAAACTTATTGCCCAAATTCTTAATGCCATTGGGGTTGTTCATTACCAACTGGGGCACGACTCTCTTTCGCTGGAATCATACAACAAATCTCTGTCTATCCGAAATGAGTTAAACGATTTTGAGGGAATTGCCGATATCCTCAACAATATGGGAAACCTCTATAATGGATTAGGTAATTTTGATAAAGCACTGGAATTCTATTTTAAGTGCCTTAAATACGATGATTTACTCAATAATGACAAAGGGAAATCGGCAACGTATAGTAATATTGGAATGGTTTATCAGAATCTAGGCGATTACTCCAAATCTTTAGACTACTATAGGAAAGCATACCAACTATCTGAGCAACGGAAAGATTTTCGCAAAATGGCCTCAATTCTTAACAACATTGGGGCAGTTTACTTAGCAATGCAAAACTACGATAGCTCCATTTGGTACACAAATCAATCCAACAAATACTACATAAAACTTGGTGAAAATCTACAAATGCAACGCAACTTCACCAACTTAGGATTGGTTTATGAGTATAAACTTCGCTACGATTCTTCACTTTATTATCATCGTAAAGCCCTCGAAATGTCGGAAGGATTAGCAAACCCTTCTTTAATTGTAGGTGCGCATATCAACCTAAGCAGAATTTACCTTAAGCAAAAAAATCTTCAACAAGCCCTTAAGGAGCTTAAGGCGGGCGAAAAGGAAATGGAAAAAACCGATAATCTTTACGTTACTAGTCGACTAATGCTTGGTTTTGCCAATGTTTACGCCGAAACGGGGGAATACCGGAACGCATTTAATTACCTTGCCTCTCACCTATCGTTCAGGGACAGCATTTACAATCTTGAAAAGGCTGAGAAAATTGCTCAGGTTGAAGCCCAGTACGAAACCGAGAAAAAAACACAGAGAATTGACCTGCTTAAACGCGACCAAAAAATTAACGAGTTAAAGTTGGAGCGTTCCAATATTACCATTCGTTACTTAGTACTCCTTTCGATAACCTTTTTGATTCTTACATCAATAATTGTTGTACTCTATATCCAAAAACAGAGGGTGGCAAAACTACTCGAAAAACAAAATACCACTATTAACGAGCAGAACGAAATGCTCAAACAAGCCAATGAGGAACTTAATGCGGTAAACACAATGCTTTCCGATTCGCAACAGAGTCTTTACGAAGCAAATAAAACTAAGGATTTGCTATTTGGAATTATTGCACACGATATTAAGAGCCCACTGGAAAGGTTGAATATTCTTATTCATCACATTGGACAAGAATCGAATAGTTTTAACAACAAGGAACTAAAAGGTTACATTGATGAGCTCGATTTATCTACCCAATCGGTAAATCATCTTATTCGCAACTTGATTACTTGGGCGCAATACCAACAACAACGAATTAATTACAAGGAAGAACAGGTTGATGTTAAAAATCTTATTGTTGAAAACCTCAATCTTTTAGACTATCAAATAAAACAAAAGAGGTTACACGTTGATATAGATGCAGATGATTTAATGGTGGGTACGGATAGGATTATGCTCGATTTTATTATCCGCAACCTTATTAGCAATGCCGTAAAATACTCTTTCGAGTCTGGAACAATTACTGTTTCCTCTAAGCAAAACAGCCACTTTACTCTTTCGGTTTCCGACAATGGTGTTGGGATGGATAACGAAACCATTGACAGAATAAACTCGGGTAACGCAGTACGAAAGAAAGGAACAATGAACGAGGTTGGGGCTGGCCTTGCACTGCTTATTTGTAAGGGTTTTTCCGAAATGATGAATGCTGAATTTATTATTGAGAGCGAAAAAGAAAAAGGTTCGACATTTATTCTTAAAATTGCTGCAAAATAAATCTGAAATGAATTTTTTAGTGGTCGACGACCATCCCCTTTTTCGGTCAGGGGTTAAAATGGCTCTCGGTGATATATCAAATGCCCTATTTTATGAGGCATCCAACGGACTCGATGCTTTAACTTTTTTGGATAACAACCCCATTCATATTGCTATATTGGATATTGATATGCCCGTTCTGAATGGAATTGAACTTGCAAAACGGATAGAATCTTCATACCCATCAATCAAAATAATATTCTTAACAGCACATACAAACTTTTTCACCTTTGCCGATGCGCAAAATATAGCATATAATGGCTTTGTCCTGAAAGAAAACGCAATGGACGAATTGCTCCTATGCGTTAGAGCGGTAATAAACGAAAAGATATTCCTAAGTTCTGCTTGTAAGGAGTTTCTTTCAGAAAATGATTCTCGTATTGCAAAATACAATAGCATTAAGAAAAAACTTAACTTTTTAACCGAAGGCGAAGGACGTATTCTATTGCTAATTGCCCAAGGAAAAACAACTCCTCAAATAGCAGAGCAATTATTCAATAGCGCTAAAACTATTGAGAATCATAGAACCAATATTTGTGAAAAACTTGAACTAAAAGGGGCAAACAACCTATTACTTTTTGCAATAGAAAACAGAGATTTAATCGAGTTGGTTATAAAAAAATAGTTTAAAAAAACTACTTTTTCTCCAGCAATGCCTTTGTAGACAGTAATCCACAAGCAGCCTGAATATCCTGTCCGCGCGATGCGCGAATGGTTGTAAAAATTCCCTTAGAGGTTAAAGCATCCCTAAATTCAAGCATTTTGGCATCGGTCGTTCCTCGTAAAGGTGAATCGGGAATCGTGTGGAAACGAATAAGGTTTACCCTGCACTCTAGTCCATTGAGTAGTTTTGTCATCTCCTTAACGTGCTTTGGGGTATCGTTTATACCATCAAACATTATGTACTCAAATGAAACTCTACGCTGACCACCTTTAAATGTTTTACGAATTTCGTCCACAACATAGGCAATTGGATAAACATTCTGAATTGGCATTAGCATCTTACGCTCCTCGTCGAATGGGGTGTGTAAACTAATTGCCAAGTGGCAATTGCTTTGCTCCATAAACTTCCGTAACGCAGGAATAAGCCCAATTGATGAAACGGTAATGCGTTTTGGACTCCAGCCCATTCCCCATTCCGATGTAAGAATCTCGGTGCTTTTGAGCACATTATCCAAATTATCGAACGGCTCTCCCATTCCCATATACACAATGTTGGTCACATTCCTAAACTCGGGGATGCTGCGCAGTTGGTTTATAATTTCGCCTGAGGTTAGTTGACCCTGAAATCCTTGCTTGCCAGTCATACAGAACAAACAGCCCATTTTACAACCCGCTTGCGACGAAACGCAAAGCGTTGCCCTGTCTGTTTCGGGAATGTATGCTGCCTCAACAAATTTGTTTATACCTGTTGGAAACAGGTATTTCTTTGTTCCATCGGTGGATTCCGATACCTGCTCTGGGGCAATCAACCCAATAGTGTACTTCACTGAAAGTTGCTCACGTACCTTCTTCGACAGATTTGTCATTTGGTCGATAGAATCCACATCTTTATGGTAAAGCCAATCTGCAATTTGTGCTGCAGTATATTTGGGTAAGCCTTCGGCAATAACAATCTCTGTTAATTCGCTCAGCGTTTTTCCGTAAAGAGGGATTAATGACATGTTTTCCAGATATCAGATGTTAGATATTAGGCTCAAGGCCAATACCCAAGTTATTAATTAAAAATAAATTTCAGAATTTATGTTTGTAACCGGAACTCCTCTTGATAAAAGAATATCGCGTGTTTCCACAACCATTTCGGCACTGCCGCAAAGGTAGTAATTTTTATTGGGGTCCAGGTTATCCCATTCCTTTAAGAACTTGGTAACCCTTCCAACGTACAAACATCCAGGCAAACATCGTGAACAGCACTGTATGTAACGTTCGCCTAATGTTGACTGTAAATAATCGGAAAAGTAAAAGAAATCGGGGTATGGAGCACCGTGAATAACCGTGGCGTGATTAACCTTGTTGGATTGTAACATCGACATAAATGGCGCAATTCCTGTACCTGCAGCCACAAATACCGCATTATCCTTTACCTTGGTAAATGTTCCAAATGGCTTTGAAACCAAAAGAGTATCGCCAGTCTTAAGTAACGAAAGCATTGGGGTTAATGAGCCTTCCTCCCTCTCGCTGTATAGAATTGTTATTAGGTCGTCGGTTTCGGCTGATGCTATGCTGTAAAGCCGGGGCTCAATTTCAGTATTAACCCCAAGTGCTACAACCTGCCCCGCAATAAAGGGATTGTTCCTGTGAAATTTGATAATATGTGAGCCTGGGGCAATTTTAACATTAGAAATTACCCTTTGCTTGGTGTATTCAATATCGGACCAGTTTTTCATTTTAATTTTATTGAACCAACACCAATTTCGGGCAATTTGTTCAGAAATACAAGAGTAAAAACGATTTCCTTACTGTGTTGCTCCAAATCGATAGAAATACCCAATGTTTATTGCCTGAGTAACAGATTTTGACTGTTGGGGCATATCAGCGTAGGTGTGGTCGTACAAATCGGCAAAGCCATAACTAATACGGAACTCTGCCTGAATGGTTCCCCACTTAAAATCATGACTTAATCCGCCACCACCCATTAATCCGTAATCGAATCGTTTATCGCGTAAAACGTTGAATTTAACTGATTCCATTTTATACGAACCGCTGCTATTATCTCCCTCCTCTGCAGATAAGAGATATGCTATGTAGGGGCCAGCGTTAACGTGAACATAGGCAAATTTGAGGTTGAGCCTAAACTGTAGAAATATTGGCAACTCAATATATGTATTAATGCGCTTGAAAATAATGGTGTTGGTCTCATCGGTAGGAAGCATATAGCCTCTATTTATTCTGTAAAGTTCGGCCTGAAATCCAACATACTTTGAGTTGTAATGCTTAAAAAACAAGCCCAAATCCAAACCATTATCGGTAAGCAACTTAGTTTCTTGGTATGGCTTAAACGACAATGTGGAAAAAGAATAACCTCCCTTAATACCCACATAGGTTTGGCTCCAAGTGTTAAGCGATATAAATACTATTATTGCAATTAACCAAAGTTTCTTCATTTTTGTATTGTTAACGTAACTTATCCTCAACGGATTTTACCTTGTTTTCAATTCTTCCTATCGGACTTTTTTTTACATCAAAATTTACTGAAATGTAAACCCTGTCACAATCACTCTCAAGCACCTTGTAAGCATCCGCTATAAGCCCCAAAGCCTCATCGAGCGAATTGGTTTCCACAATTGTTCCCATGGCTGTTAGCTGAGCAGTAAAGCCCTTTGTGCGAATGCTCTCAACAACCTTTGCAACATAGGGACTAACACTAATTCCCTTATCGGTTGGAAACATTGCAAAATTCATTATAACCGACATAATCTATGGTTTTGGTATTGTGTAAGAAATTTCGTTCTCCCAGTTAGCCCTAATATTTATTTCGCCTTTATACTTTCCCTCGGTAAACTCAAATACCCTTTCTGGTTGAATCCGCTTTAGATAATTACCTGAATCCCAAACACCGTTTTGGTTCAAATCCTCTATAAACCTCAACCTATATTTTCCGGGTTGAACAAATGTAAATGTGATAGTTTTATTGCCAATAGACGATTTTGATGTTACCACTTTACCCTTATCGTTCAAAACCTCAACAATAACTCCATTGTTAACTCCATTGGGTTTAATAATTAGCGTTCCAAAATCTTCAGGGTCCGCACCTTTAAATTGAAAGCGTAAAGTATCGTTTTGATGAGCAGAGAAATCCTCAAACGTTCCAGGTAAAACAAGCATTTTGTAAGAAACTAGGGGCTTCCAGTCCTTGTTAAAGTAAAATATCCGAGGATTAATGGAATCCCTGTAAATATTAACCTGTGGTTCAATAATGCTGTCGGTTTCGTTAAGAATTTTAATTTTCGAAGAATCGATTTTTTTAATGGGTTGCGGAGTTGTAAAATCAAATGGTATGCTTGGGAATACTGTACCATTTATGGTTGTAGAGACTTTAAAGCCTAAAGGCCTTTCTGAGCCCCCCTTCTCCTCAGTTTCTCCTTTTTTGGACTTTGAGTGTTTTGGTTCTGAGGTTTTTTCAAAGTATAGCACTTTGAGAGTATCGGTTTGAGGATTAAGAATATTAAGTGAGTCGGTTTTTTGATATCGAGCCAAAACCTTAAGCGTGTCTAGAGCTGCTAATGTGTCCTGCACAATCCAAACCTTAACGGTATCGCCCTGTAGGTCTGGTTCAGTAATGTACCAATCGGTAATTTCAGGAATATTAAGATTCTCCAACTCAAATCCACCAACTGGTTTACGTGAGAAACCAAGGATAAATTGATTTCGCTCGGGTCTATCATACCCTGTTATGATTTGATGCGGGAGTTCCTCGCGGAATGTTTTAATGGTTATTTTGTTGGTGCTAACAGTATCTGTAAAGTTTTCTTTTTTTAACGTGTCGCTAAAAAAACCAATCTCTTCTACTCCTTGATTATACTTATAGTTGGAGTTTGCATCGGTAATACAAACCAACTTATAGTCTAAATGCTTTAGGTTGTTTATTTTAAACTCGCCAGTTTTGTTGGTTTTTGCAATGTGCATAGGAAGTTCTTTGTATGGGAGTGAATCGGAAAAACTATCGTATAGCATTAATAGAGCTCCCTCTACTGGTTTTTGGGTAAAAGAATTTACTACACTTCCCTTTAATGTTAGCGTATCAATCATATCGCCCGTGGAGAAGGCAAACTCAAAACTGTTAATAGGATTCCCCTCGTTGATATCGGAAATTGCATCGCCTAAATAAACGGTATAGGTTGTATTCTCCTTAAGTGTATCAGTTGTTTCAAGGATAATTTTCTTACCCTTAGTTTTTACAAAAGGGCTCTGGTTTAAAGGTGGAGAAACTATCAATTTTTGTTGAAAATCCTTCAGTTGAATGTACTCATCAAACTCAAAGAAAATTTCATTTCCAGTGAAGTTGGTTGCATTTAATTTGGGTTGACTATTAACCATAATTGGTGCAATGGTATCCTTTGGTCCTCCGGTAGGCGATACAACCTTAGCGCATCGAGGAAAAAGTGTAACAATAAATAGTCCTGCTAGGACGATATATAAAACTCGCCTTAAAACCATATCAAAATTTTGATTTATAAATTGCCGCTAAGTTAACCCAAACAAATTTATCTTTGCACCAAGAATTTATAAAAATTGATTTTTTGTAAAGTTAATTAACTCAATAAAAAGCATATCGCATGTTTCTAGATTCAATTTACATAATAATAGGTTTAGTTTTGCTAATACTTGGCGCTAATTGGCTTGTTGAGGGCGCCTCTAGCATAGCAAAAAAACTAGGAATATCCGCATTAACTATTGGATTAACCGTTGTTGCTTTTGGAACATCTGCCCCAGAGCTGTCGGTTAACATAATCTCTGCAATGTCTGGTAATACGGATATTGCTTTGGGTAACATTATTGGTAGTAATATTTTTAATGCATTTTTCATTCTTGGTATTGCTGCTTTAATTAAACCCATAGGCGTTCAGAACACTACCGTTAAGGTTGAAATTCCTTTCAATTTATTAGCCTCACTAGCCCTTATTGTAATTGCAAATGACGTTTTTATTGACAAGAGCAGTGCGTCTGTTATTTCAAGAATTGACGGAATAATACTATTACTTCTTTTCTGTGTGTTTATGTATTACAATTTCCTTACCGGGAAATCGAGTCCTGATGAGGTTGCCCCAACTATTGAGAAACGTAAAGGTTGGTTATCCTCATTAATGGTTCTTGGGGGCTTAGGGTTGCTTGTTGGTGGTGGTAAGTTAATTGTAACCGGTGCCGTTGATATTGCCAGTGCAATGGGAATAAGCCAATCCATTATTGGTTTAACAATTGTTGCTGCAGGAACCTCGCTACCTGAATTGGCAACATCGGCCATTGCCGCCTATAAAAACAAACCTGATATTGCTATTGGTAATGTAATTGGTTCAAATGTTTTCAACGGACTATTCATTCTTGGAACTTCATCAATAATTAATCCAATACCCACATATCCTGGGGTTAGTATCGATCTAGTTGTGAATATTTTTGCCAGTATTTTTATGCTATTATTTGCAGTATCTGGTCCTGGTCGGAAGATTGACCGACGAGAGGGTGTAATACTTGTTACAATTTATATTGCTTATACCATGTTCCTAATTTATAAAGCTTAGTTTTTATGGGTGTTGCTAACGATTCAGGGGGAACAATTTTTAGTTTCTGGACAAAAAACCTTGTGGAATCTCCCTCTGTATTTGCCTTTAATTTTCTTATCTCATTTGTTGCAGGGGTTTTGTATTCATTTAAGGTGTTTCCATCAGGGTATATACTTTTTCTGTTTGGGGTTGTATCGCCAATAATTTTTACAATTTGCCTATACGACCTTTTGCTATCAAGCGAAGGAGAGATAATGGGAGAGCCTATCCCCAAAGCGTTCAACAATGGTAAATGGAGTAAAGCGGTAATGCTTTTCGATTGCTCTCTTATTGTCTTGTTCGCAACGCTAATTCATTTGAATATTCTAAACTTTTTTATTTTCCGATTCCTTCAAACTGTGTTTTTTCCACTTCTTCTTCTATCTATTCTTAAAGGGTTTTACTATTTTAAGTACCAAAATCAATAGTCTACTAATTCTGAAAATAAATGAAGAAGCCTGAACTCTCCGTTAAATACTTTATGGAAAGCGCCACTTGCGCCCAATCAATTATGGCTGTTTATGGCCCAGAAGTAGGGCTGAGTATTGAACAAAGCTTACAGATTGGTTCGTCGTTAGGTGGGGGCATTGGTTACCAACAGCATATTTGTGGTGCCATTAATGCCGGGGCAATAATTATTGGACTAAAACATGGAAATTCGGTACACGGCGATATGGAGAGAAAGAAACAGGCGATTAAACTGGCAGGCGATTATGTTCTTGAATGTCAGCAAATACTAGGAAATACTCAATGCTCCGAGTTGATAAGAATAGACCTAAACAATGAGGAGCAAAAGGAAAAGGCCAATGCCGACGGATTATTCGATAGGGTTTGTAACAATGCTGTTCAAAAATGTGCCGAAATACTAGAAAAGTATCTTAAGGAAAAATAAAAAGCGCGGAAGTTTTTCCGCGCTTCTTGTATTCCTTTGCCTTATCCACTACTTCAAAGTAAACTCGCTGTAGCCAATCATATAGCCATCCATATAAAGGGTTACCTTGTAAGTTCCCTTTAAAAGTTCACCATTGCTATCGTAGTAAATACACATTTCAATATCCTTGTTTTGGTAGTCTACCTCGCGGTTTGCTGAGAACACTATTTTTTCGCCTTCAAAATCGAACACATCGGTTTCTGCTTTTGCAAGAACATAGTCATCTGGACCGACAATACGCATATATACCAAACGGTTACCTGCCTTTGCAATGGAGTTTTCGTTCAAAGTAAAACATGCACGAATTTTCTCAACTCTACGTGCGCGGGTCATTTCGTTACCTTTACGGCTTACTCCCATAGCAACAACATCTCGAGCCTTAACAACAGACCCCTTTGCAACCTGAGTGTTAAGTTCCTCGGTTTTTTGCTCCAATTCCTTAACGGTTTGTTTTGCAGTTGCTGCCTCTTCCTTCACCTTAATATTCTCTGCAATAAGCTCTTTATTCATTGCGTTTAGCGAGTCGATATCGTGAAGCATATCTTTCATAATTGAACGTAGGGTTCCAAGTTCCTTCTGATACTCTTTAATTTTAGCGTAACTGATTCTCTTGGTACTCTGAAGCTCATCATAAAGTTTCTTAGCATTCTGCTGCTCACGAACCAATTTCTGATTTAAAGAATCGTTATCAGTCTCTAACTCCTTATAGTCGGTCATAAGGTTGAGTAGATTCTGCGAAATAGAATCCTTTTCGGCCAATAGTTGAGTCTCTGTTTCCTTTGCATTTTGCTTTTGCTGGTAGTAAACGTAAGTTAATCCTGCAAGCACAATTAGTAGCAGAACAACAACAAAAGTTAATACTGGTACTGCTTTTGATGATTTTGCACTGTTTTCCATACTGATATAAATTGGTTAGTTTATTTATTGAGTGTTAATTATTTGTGTGATTAGGCTGCGTAAGATTTTGAAAAACCTCCTCTAACTGCAAGCTCTTCCTGCTTAACGTTAAAAGAGTGTATCCATTGTCTTTTGCAAAACTAAATATATTTGGACGAATATCAATTCCCTCCTTCGATATTAAAACCCATCCAGTACTGTCGGTTCTATAAGCATTCTGCACTCCCGATATTTTTAAAAGGCTCTCCTCGGCCACATCCTCAACAAACTCTGCCAACACCTGATGTCCAAATCCCGACGATAAAGCCCTAACCTCATTCGTTGAACCATCGGCAACCAGTTTTCCACGATTTATAATGATGATTCGTTTACAAATAGCCTCAACCTCCTGCATTATATGAGTTGATAGAATAACTGTTTTATCTTTTCCTATCTCGGAGATAAGATTTCGAATCTCTATAATCTGGTTTGGGTCTAACCCGCTGGTTGGCTCATCGAGTATAAGCAAATTTGGGTTATGAATAAGCGCCTGCGCCAAACCAACACGCTGCCGGTATCCTTTGGATAATGAACCAATTTTCTTGTTCTGCTCGTATCCAATTCCAGTAATATCAATCAACTCCTTCACCCTACTTTCTGAGATTTTTCCAAGTTTGTATATACTTGCTACCCAAAGCAAATACTCCTTGACATACATATCAACGTAAAGAGGGTTATTCTCGGGTAGGTATCCAATCTCTGCTCTAAAATCAAACTCAGTGTTTAGGGTGTTGTTCCCATTGACCTCAACGGTTCCATCGGTTTGCTTTATATAACCGGTGATAATTTTCATCAAGGTCGATTTGCCTGCACCATTTGGGCCAAGCAAGCCAACCACCTCGCCAGTGGGTATGGAAAAACTTACAGAATCGAGCGCTTTTTGCTGACTATAAAGTTTTGTAACGTTATTTACTACAATCGACATCGGTAAAAAATAAAAGACAAATTTGCTAAATGTTTCCTAGTAAATTGGTTAACAAAAGTAATTATTTAGTGAATAGAAAATATGGTTTGAAATGATGAACGCTAATTCCTTTGTTTTATTGAAACTTAATTGTGCAATTTGTAATACTC
>CAZTVB010000002.1:0-28608 GCA_964616315.1 uncultured Rikenellaceae bacterium | reverse complement strand
GCATATAAATGTTTGTTAATCTTTCTTTTTGAGAGATTTAAAATTGTTGTTTAATCCCGAATAGCTGACTAAATCGCAGTAAACCGAACCCACAAAAATTTCAAAACGGATGCGAATAGGAATAAAATTCTCATCGTTAGAGAACCAAATGGTCATATCATCCTTCGATTTGAATACCCTACCTGTCAAAACCACTGGCATAAATTTCATACAACGAATCTCCCCAACCTTTGTTTTAACCGTTTCGTAGCCCTTGAATCGAACCATTAATGGATACTTCTCATCGGTAAAATATGAATCCACAACATAAAGCTGGTCTTTTTGTGGAGGAGCCTTAAGAATTAGGTTTCGTAAATAGTAGAACGATGATAAAATATCCTGACAACCCTTTACAACAACAACTTCGCCAGTAATTGTACTGTTTACAATGGAAGAGTCTTCTCGGCTCCAATGGTCAAAAACTTGGGTGCTGTAATGTTTATAGCTACCCTCGTGGATGTCTCTGATGGAGTAATATGGCCAATCGGTATCGGGATTAGTAAAACTTTGGTAGGTATCATTTACATTGTAAAGCGTATTTGCAAGCCCAGTTGTTCGTCCATTCAGATAAAGATGATTGGCTTTTTTTCCTTCGTAATCACCTTTCCTGACCTCCAAAACCGCTTCTCCTGCATTTATAAAACCATAATAGATTTTATACTTTAACTTTTCGCCATGAGCAAACGCTTTTTGTACTTGAGCGAAGGAATTGATTGTTGCAAAAAGTATAAAAATTAGGGTTGAAGCAAGGGAAAAACCTATGCACCTATTGTTTGTTTGGCAAAACCTTGTTCTTGGCCTTAATGGCAACAAAATCCTTAAGGTAGAACGGTTCAAAGTATGCGATATCCTCAAATTTCTCATCATTATAGGCTTTTAAAGCAAGTGGTAGCATAAAGCGTGCCGATGGCTCAAAATTATCGATAAAGATAGCATTTTGGTTTGAAATAACAGATTTACATTTAGATGCACCATTACCAAAGAAAACAATTTTTTTTGATTGTAACTGTTCATTAAACGTTTCTGTTTCTACAATAATTGCACTTACATCGGTTATCCTATTCTTTTCATTGTCGAAAAGAGCTGAGTAAACCTCCATTCTGCGAGCGTCAATCATCGGGCAAAAAATGTGAGAACTATCAAGTTTTTGCTGGGTAACTAAATCGTCAACCCCATAAACCATAGAATCCAAACTTCCGATTGCGATTAATGGCTTATTGAGGGCAAAACAAACTCCTTTGGCTAGCGAAACGCCAATGCGTAAACCCGTGTATGAGCCAGGACCTTTGCTAACGGCAATTGCATCAATATCTTTTATGTTGAACGAAAGTTCTTTTAACAAGTCTTGAATGAACACCGAGAGCTCCGATGCGTGCGATTTTGAATCGGCCACTTCTTTGTAACCCAACACACCTTTTTCGTTACCCAATGCTATCGAGCAAACGGTTGTTCCTGTTTCAATACAAAGAATATGTGTCATACGCTACGTTGTTGAAAGAAATAGTTAGTGCTTGAGTTCCTTTAACTCCAGTAATGATTTGCAAATATAGTATTGTTAAAAACAAAAAACCAGAACGATTAACTAATCGCTCTGGTTTAGTTCTATTTATAGTTTAATCCTACTTTTTGCTATCTTCTTTGAATGATTCTTCTTTTGTTTTAGCCTTTTTAATCAGCATTTTATCTTTAAGTTTGCGTGATATTGCACTATAGGGAGCTGTTACTACTTCTTCGTCGCCAGTTAGACCTTCGGTAATTTCAATAAACTGGTTATCCTGAATGCCTGTTTTAACCTCAACAATTTTTGCTGAATCTCCTTTTGTGATAAATACTATTTCTTTGGGTTTATCGTTTTTAGCCACTGTTGCAGTATTTTCTACTTTTTGATCCCCCTCTTTTTGGAAACCAGTTTTGGCATTCATTGACGAGTCAACCCTAACCGTTACGGCTTGAATTGGAATGGTAAGTACATTTGCACGGGTTTGTGTTAAAATATCAACAGTAGTTGACATTCCAGGACGGAATGGGCTTTGGAGTTTGTCTGAAATTAGATCTTTATACGAATTTTCCAATATGAAAGCACGAACCTCAAAACTGGTAACTTGGTCAGTTGTTACTCCTGTAACGTTAGCTGAGTTAGCAATTTGGGTTACAATACCCTTGAATTTTCTATCAATGTATGCATCAATTTCAATCAAAGCAGTATCGCCAATTTTAACCTTAACAATATCGTTCTCGTTAACGCTAACGCGAGCCTCCATTCTATTAAGGTTTGCAATACGCATAATTTCTGTACCAGCAAATTGAATTGTACCAAGCACCCTTTCGCCAAGCTCTACATTCAGTTTCGATACAGTTCCTGATATGGGTGAGAAAATAGATGTTTTGCGAAGATTCTCCTCTGCCTCTTTAAGCGAAGCTTGTGCGCTCTCAACATTAAAACTGGCTGCCTTAAGTTCTGATTGAGCTACCTCGAAGTTGGTTTTAGCGGCTTCAAAATCCGACTCCGAAATGGCCTTCTGGTCATAAAGCTGTTTGCTACGCTTGAATGCTAATTCACTTTGATTCATTTGTGCTTGAGCCTGAGTGAGTCTTGCATTGGCCGAGTTAACAGAAGCAATTGCTCTTTCCTTGTACGAAATATAGGTATCGGGCTTAATTCTAACCAACAGTTGTCCTTTTTCCACCCAGTTTCCTTCCTTCACGGGTAGTTCAATAATCTCGCCCGAAACCTCGGAGCTAAGTTTAATTTCAACCTCAGGCTGGATTTTACCATTGGCAGTAATGGCCTCGGTAATAGTTCTTTTTTCAGGCTTTTCAACAAAAACCGATATTGTTTGAGGTTTGCCAAACCAACCTTTCTTTTTTCCTACTACAGCTATAATTATTAGCACCACTAAAGCGCCAATTAAATATTTTAATAATCCCTTTTTCATCAGTATAGTATTTAATTTGATTACGAAATTGTTTTGATTGTTTATTAAAGTTTGAGGGGAACTCCCTTGTAAAAATCTAGGATTTTCAATTTGAAAAGAAACTCATACTTGGCTTGTAGCAAATCGGTTTCGGCTTTTGAGTATTTATTGCGAGCAGTTGTATAGTCAAAAGCAGTAATTAATCCCACGTTGAACTTATTCTCCGAGTACCTTAACGATTCCTCATTGGCAACTTTATTCTTATAAGCAGCTTTTTGGCGTTTTTGTGATGCCACGGCATCGGCAGTTGCTTGTTGAATATCCTTATAGAGGGTGTTTTTTTCGGTTTCAAGGTTTAGGCGGGCTCTATCCAATGATATTCTAGCAGAGGTTACCCTACTTTTATTTAAACCACCATTAAAAATCGGAATACTTAGACTTAATCCTACTGAAGCATTTGCATTGTTTTTTATTTGTGTTGCAAAAGGGTCGGCTGTTAGAAGAGGATTATCCGTTAACATTTTTGAGGCATTTGAGCCTAAACTTGCATTTAGGGATAGTTGTGGTAAGTATAATCCCTTCGCTATTTTTAATCCAATTTCGGCACTGCTTACTCCAAGCTGAGAACCAAGAATTTGAGGCATTCTTGTTTCGGCGTTGGAGAATATTTCTCTTGCATTCAAAACCAATGTAGTGCTATCAACATCTGGTAAAACTGGTTTTTGAATGCCAAATCCCTCAGGATTCTTTATCTCCAAAAGTTGGGTTAAACTAAGGTATGCTATTTCTAGTTGGTTAAGAGCGTTTACCAGTTGTAATTCATCCGATGCTTGCAAAGCTTCAACCTCCAGAAGGGTTCCTTCTGGGATACTACCTGCTTCGTAAAGTTTTTTAGTTCTGTCAACTTGCATTTGAGTCAAACTAAGTTGTTTTTTAGAAACCTCAACAAGTTCAAGTTGATAAAGAATTTGTAGGTATGATGATGCTACCGCAAGAGCAATGTCGTTTTTGATTTTTTCAATATTAGCGTATGATGCTTTTAAATCGTAGCTGTTTTGCTTTATTGTATTTACATTCTGAAGTCCATCAAAAAGGGTTACACTAGAACTCAAAGAAAAGGATGTACTTTGAACCCACATACTTGTATCAGCATTAAGATACTTACTGTAAGAGTGATTCCCAGATAAATCAAGAGTAGGGAAGAGGCTTTCTTTTGAGCGTCTAAGTTCACTTTCGCTAGACCTTACGTTGAGTTCCTGCTGTTTCACCTGTAAGTTGTTTTGCAGGGCATACTCAACACACTGCTCAAGCGACCATGGCTCCTGCGCCCAAACAAACGATGGTATAACTATTAATGCTGCAATAATTGCTTTTTTCATTGTATGGAATTTTACATTATAAGATGTTGGTGACAAACTAATGGTTTAAACAGTGTCGAAGTTAAATCTATTTTCAATTCGCAAAACTTAAACAAAGCTAAATTGTTTTATAATTCAACGAGTTGGTATTAAAATACTATAAAGATAAATTTTAAAAGACGAATCATTTTCTGTTTTGCTGCGTTTACATTAGAATAATGTTTTGATTTTGGGTTGGTACGCGTTGTTTATCGGTAGTTTTTAGTTATATTGGGTTTGCTCGGATTTTTTATTGATAGATTTCGTAATTTGCACGATTAAAATTTACGATAATATGCTAAAAAGATTTTTTACAATTTTTCTATTCTCATTGGTGGTGTTGACTCTTAAAGCCCAGATGGGAGAGATTCGTTTAAAAACAAAGCAGAATATAAAGCCTGCCCGATTAGAGAAAACAGTATCATCGGATAGATTTCATTTATCCCTAAATTTCGATAAGTTAAACTGGAAGCAAAGCAAGCAGAAAGATGGGGAGGACTACGCCTTAATTTGGTTCGATAAGAGCAATTCATCTGGCGAAGTGGGTACACCTCAATTGCCCGTTTACAAGAAACTCATTCTACTTCCTTTGGGAGCAAAGGTGAATGCCCGAATTGCCAACTCATCTGAAGTTGAACTTTCACTTAAAGATTTCGGAGTTACAAAACCCATTATACCCGTTCAACCATCAGTTAGGAAAGACGAAGATTCATTACTGATACCCTTTATTCGAAAAAAGGAGATTTATGCAAAGCAAACCTACATTAACAATTCTAGTGTAACTGTTGAGATTTTAGGTAATATGCGTTCCTATACCATTGCTAGGTTGGTGGTTAACCCTGTGGATTACAATCCTGCCGAAGGAAAAATTAAGGTTTATAACGACATAGATATAGAAGTTGATGTTATTGGTGGTGCAAAAACTACAAATGAAACTCCCGGTTTGTCAAGTCCATACTTTGATATGCTAAGCAAGTCATTGTTCAACACAACATCAACCATTTACGATAGCAACCCAGATAAAACCAAGTATCCTGTTAAAATGCTAATTATTAGCAATAGGATGTTCGAATCTTCTTTGGTGCCATTTATTCAGTGGAAAACACAAAAGGGGTTTAAGGTTATAACCGCTTATACCGATGTTATAGGAACCTCATCGACTCAAATAAAATCGTATATTCAACAACAGTATAATTCGGCAACGGCAGATGATCCTGCTCCAACTTTTTTAATTTTTGTAGGCGATGTGGCTCAAGTCCCCTCTTCGCAGATTGGCGCTCAATCGGAAAAAGAAACCGACCTTTATTACGCCAGTGTTGATGGCGATATGTTCCCAGAGATGTACTATGGACGGTTATCGGCCACAACAACCCAACAGCTTGATAATATTGTTAACAAAATTCTATACTACGAAAAATACCAATTTGCAAGTCCAGAGTATTTAAACAAAGTAACGCTTATTGCTGGCGAAGATGGAACATGGAATCCCCGTGTTGGGCAGCCAACCATTAAGTATGGAACAGCCAACTACTTTAATTCCAGCAATGGTTTTAGTGTTGTTAATGAGTACGGCGTAGCATCGGATCCAAACAATCCATTGGCCCAATCGGGTTATACTAACTGTTATAATCCCGAAAAAATTGCTGTTGGGTTTGTTAATTACACAGCGCATTGTAGCGAAGTTAGTTGGCAGGGCCCACAACTTTCAATTCCAGAAGTTAATGCATTCTCTAATGCAAACAACTATCCTTTTACTGTGGCAAACTGCTGCCTATCAGGTGATTTTGGAACCGATGAGTGTATTGGCGAGGCTTGGCTTAGAGCTGCAAATAAGGGTGCTGTAACTTACATTGGCTCATCGCCCAGTAGTTACTGGCTCGAGGATATGTACTGGGCTGTTGGTGCATTTCCAATGGTAGGTAATAATAATGGATATGTGCCTACTTTTGCTGAAACTACAATTGGAGGCTACGATGCCCCTTTTGCTAGCAATTACAATACTGCAGGAGCAATGGTTTTTGCCGGTAACCTTGCCGTTACAGAGGTTGAACTTAAGGATTACTCTCGTCAAAAAAATGCACAATACTACTGGGAGGCCTATAATATTTTAGGAGACCCTTCGTTGATGCCATATTTTACAGAGGCTGACCCAAATGAAGTTTCTTACGACCAAACAATTATTGTTGGTAGTAGTTCCTTTAACGTTAGTGCACTTGAGGGTACTTACGTGGCCATTACTAAAGGTTCAGAAATAATAGGCGCTCAGTATTTCGACCAAACAGGGGAGAAGCCTATTTCAATTTATGGATTAGAAACCCCAAGCGATTTAACTATTACTGCAACCCGCGCGCAATCCATTCCTTACATTGGGACAATTAATGCAGTGGTAGCCTCTGGCCCTTATGTTACTTTGAACTCAATTACAGTTAATGATGCTCAAGGCAATAGTAATGGAAAGATAGATTTTGGTGAAACCGTAATGGTTAACCTTGCAGTTAAAAACCTAGGTATTGCAAAATCAACCAATACCAGAGTTTTGATTGAGAATAAAACAGGGTTTGCCACACTTTCCAGCCCAGACTCCGTTTTTATTGGCGATGTAAATTTTGAAAAAGATAATAATATTGTTGTGGTAAACGATGCTTTTAAGTTCAACATAGCATCGAATGTTCCTGACAAGACTACTGAGAAGTTTACCCTAACCTTTAAGAGTAATGAGGGTCAATGGACTTCTAGCTTAAACCTCCGAATTAATGCCCCTGCCATTACTTTTGGCGATTTTAAAATTGACGACTCAAAAACTGGCAACAATAACAGTGCAGCAAATTTTGGCGAAACATTCTATGGTATTGTTGCAATCAAGAACACAGGAAACTCAATTTTAGATGATCTATCCGTGGTTTTCTCTATTCCTGATTCCGTTTCAGATCAGATAATTTTATCTACAGAGCCACTGAACAATTTTTCAGTTGACCCAGGAGAAACCGTTAATCTACAAGTAAAAATTAGCGTTAAGCCAAATAGCAAATATAGTTACACTTACCCTCTCTTGGTTAATGTATCTTCAGCATCATACAATCTTCTTAATCAGGAAAAGGTAGTGTTCATAGACGTCACTTCAGAGAATGTTATACTGATGAAGAACCAAAGTGTTAGTAGTTGTTCTACCATCTTTTTTGATTCTGGAGGAGAAACTGGCTACTACGGTAATAGCGAGAACTATGTTACAACAATCACCAGTTCTACTGGATATAGTAAAATAAAAGTATCATTCTCTGAATTCTCTTTGGAGTCGAGTTGGGATTTCCTATATGTTTACGACGGTTCAAGTACTACTTCAAAACAGGTTGCCGGAAGTCCTTTCTCAGGAACAAACCTACCCGCCAATATTATTTCCTCTGGTAATTCACTAACTTTTAAGTTTACCTCCGATGGGAATAATCCTAGTAAAGGCTGGAGAGCTGCAATTGAGTGTGTTGAGCCAAGTGCAATACCTGTGTGCGTTACCAATCCTTACCCTGCTAACAATAGCACAAACATGTTTCCCAATAAACTTACGTGGGCACCATCAGATCATGCACAGTTCTACGATGTTTATCTAGGAAATGCTACCGACAATTTAGCCTATTTAGGAAGGGTTGTTGAGCCCGTTAAAAATGTTGTACTGGAACGTAATAAGGATTACTACTGGAAAGTTATTCCTGGAAATTACCTAGGAATATGCAGCGAAACCTGTAATTTATGGTACTTTAAAACCTCAAACTTGGCTGGAGATGTATTGATGAGCAACAATGAGATTACCGTTGTTGACTCCGTTTGGTTTTACGATTCTGGAGGAAGCGCATCAAACTATCAGAATGGGGAGAATTATACACTAACATTTAAACCACTTAGTAGCGGAGCAAAAATAAAGGTTGAATTCCTAAGTTTCGATGTTGAAAAAACTGAGAGTAATACTTGTGGTTATGATTATTTAAAAATATTCAATGGGCCTAACATTAATTCAACACTTTTAGGTACTTATTGTAATGCAAATAATCCAGGCGATATTAACCCGTCAACCAGTGAAACAGGGGAACTTACCTTCCAATTCTATTCTGATGGCGGAGTAACTAACTCAGGTTGGAAAGCAAAAATTACAAGCGTAAATACTCAGACTCTTTATACTCTTTCAGTAAATATTAGAGATGGAGGATTGCCCGTTAAAGGAGCATCTGTTTCTATTGATGGATTAGTTAAAGTAACAGGAACAGATGGTGTTGTGCAGTTTAGTTTACCCCAGGGTACTTTCAGCTATTTGGTTAACTCTGCTGGTTTTAATCCTTTGGATGGTTCAGTAACAAAAACAACTTCCAGTCAAACTATTAATTTGGACTTGGAGAAAGCATATAAATCAACTATAACTGTTTTGGATAACTCGAGCAATCAACCAATTCTTGGGGCTAAAATTGCCATTAATGGAGGTGAATATTTCACAACACCCACGGGGGTTGCCAATGTTACAACTAAAATTGGTGAAAATTCATTAACAATTGAAAAGAGTGGTTATAATATTTGATCATCCAATGTTACAGTAGCAAATGACGATGAGAATTTTGAATTCAAGATTACCCCAAAAGAGTACACATTGTCGGTGTCGGTTAAGGATGTTTATGGAGTTGCTGTTTCATCTGCACTGGTAAGTGTTAACAGCATCACTGCATTAACAAATACAGAAGGGTTTGCAACAATTGACGTTCCTGGAGGAGTTAGCCAGTTAGAAATAACTAACACTAAATTTTTAACTCATAAGCAGTGGATAAACATAGAGGGTAATTCTACAATTAACGTTTACATGGATTACCTTCAATCGGAGCAAAGGGATGTAGTGTTCGAAATTTATGGTAAAACACCTGTGGGGGTAATACCAATTAGTTCGGCAAAATTTGCCTTATTCAGGAATGGTGAACCAATTTTGTCCACTTTATCAACGTCTTTAGGTAGAGTAAAAACTAGGCAGATAGAAGGTGATTACGATTACTCGATAGAGAAAGAGGGATACCCATCCAAGGATAAGGTTGGGTTTAGCGTTGGAGGGGAATCGCTTACAATTAAAGATACTTTGATTAATGATACCTTTGAGGTTGTGTTTGCGGTTAAGCGGAATGGTAATGCGCTGTCAGGCGCAAATGTTACAATTAATGGATATGGCTCACAAGTAACTGATGTAGACGGAATAGCTACATTTGCAGCCGTTGGCTATACCAAGGGATTATCGTATAGTGTAAGTAAGGATGGTTATCAGACATATGGTGGTTCTGTTGATGTTACGGCTAACAAAACAATAAACGTAAATTTAATTTTAAATGGCATTGAGGATTTGGATGAGGATAACCTTGTAATGTACCCTAATCCTGCAAATGAGTCAGTGTTTGTCAAGTTAAGTAGCCCTGTTAGCTTAATTCAGATTTTTAGTATCACCGGAATATTAACCAAGCAAATTAGGCTAGAAAGCAATTCTGTGTCTGAGATTCCAATTAGTGATTTAACAAGGGGAACTTATATAGTTGTGGTAAAGTTGAATAACGGGAAACTGTTACATACAAAACTTATCAAGATATAAGGCTTTCAATGTTAGTTTGATTTAAGGATGAAGATTGGATTACAAAAAGTATCCAATCTTTTTTCTATGTAAGAAATATTTTTACTTTTGAAGCCGTTAATTTTTTTGTAGATTCTTTTCATTTGTGATTGTAAGCAGACGGAATATCAGGTTTATTTTACTCGCATTAGCTATTGTTGTATTAGCTGCATTTGCCTATACGCTCTTTTATATCGGTTCATCCTATAAAAAGCAGATAAGTATTTCCAATGCAAAAAATCTAGAAGTTATCCATAGTAAAATTTCAAATTATCAGAAAGGCCTAGAGGATGTTATTTTAAATTCTTTACTAGCAAAGGAATCGAGTAACAAAAAAAATATACTTCCACCTTTTATTCATTTGCTTTCCAACAACACGGATAGTTCTAATGTAAGCTTTGATAACATTTACCTTGTTAGTTCCGATTTGTTTCCCATTAAAACAGTATTAGCCTCATCTGGTGACCTTTGGATAAAATCAACTATTTCATACGAATTTGGAACAGTTGATTACGCCTACTTGCAGGATAGGCTCCTGAGCCACCTAAACGACGCAGAAGTTACGTCGTCATTTATTCTTCTAAATAGTAATGGCAAGGAAACTCTAACTATTGGGCTAAACGATGAAACTATCCGGATGGCTTTGCCGAAACAGTTTAATACTAGAACCACAATTAAGGTAAAGAATTCTGATTATTGCGTTCATAGGATTGCCGATATTCTTTCATCATCCAATAAAATTGTTGGTCATTACTATGCTTTAAACGACATAACTTTACTCCGTAATGCCTACAAATCAATTTTTTTCTTAACCATATTGGTTGGTATTTTTGCTTTCGTTTCTCTTTTGTTTCTCTATAAATTTTTAACAAAAAGCTTTAACGAAAGGCTCAAAGCCCAAATTACTATAGAGAAATTCAGGAGTAACGATATAATAAACTCACTAGGAAATTATCAAATAAAACAAATTTTCAACGCAACTAAGAATGGCGTTCGTATTATAAATACAAATTTTGACATACTTGCGGTTAACAATGCATTCTGTAAAATATCTGGTTTGGAGAATGAAAAGTTGGAGGGAGAGAAGTGCTACACCGTATTTCATGGAATTTATTGCCATACTGCAAATTGTCCGCTTGAGAGGCTAAAAAATGGCGATGTAAATGTTGAGTCTAACGAGTTTAGGTTTAAGCGCGATGGGAAAAAGGTTCGTTGTATTTACAGCGCAACACCACTATTCGACTCCGATAATAATTTGGTGGGAATAGTTGAGGACTTTAAGGATGTATCGGAAAAGTTTGCCGTAGAAGAAACCTTAAAGCAAACAGAGAAACAATTTGAGGTTTTTATGGATAGCCTTCCTCTAGCGGTTTTTATTGAGGATGGTATAAATCACGAGATTCTTTACCAAAACACATACCTCAAAACAATTACTGGAGGAGGAAGCATAAAATCGTTTTTGCCTGCGGAAAGTAGCGAAAAGTTATCAAAATCGTACCTCGAAAGCGAGGAGGAAAACCAAATTCTTGATGTTGCTGGAAACTGGAGGTATTTTCTTACCCATAAGTTTAAATTCTTGGGAGTAAATAACCAACTAAAAATTGGTGGTATTATGATTGATATTACCAAGAAGAAGGAGGTTGAGCAGTACCGCGATGTTCTTTCAAAGGCTATTGAGAACTCGCCTGTTAGTGTGGCAATTCTATCGCCCGATACGGAGGTTGAATTTATTAACCCTACGTTCTCCACACTGACAGGATACACTATTGATGAAATTTATAGCAGAGAAATCCTAGCTCTAAATATTGAGTACAATTCGGGAAGTAATCTTGCAAAAGCTGTAGAAAGTATCAAAAATGGGCAGATTTGGCAAGGCGAAATTCATTTAAAAAACAGGACTGGCGACCATTTTTGGGTAAGCGCCTCGTTCACGCCAATTTTAAACGACGAAGGTAAGGTTCAGCACTCCGTGGCCATAATGGAGAATATTACTAAACGAAAAGAGTTTGAGAAGGAAATACTATTTGCAAAATCTAAGGCGGAGGAATCCGATAAGTTAAAATCTGCATTTCTTTCAAATCTTTCGCACGAAATTCGTACCCCTTTAAATGCCATTATTGGCTTTTCATCGTTATTAACCGATAACGACTTAAGTTTCGGGGAGCGACGTAATATTTCCGAAATTATTTACCGAAACTCCAATGATTTGCTCCGCTTAATTGAGAACCTAATTGAGATATCGGAGATTGAAACGGGTCAGCTGATGATTAAGAAGAAGGAGTTCTCGGTTAACGCTATGATGTCCGATTTGTACCGTCAGCTTATTGAGGAAGACAAAAAAGCTACCAACGTTAAACTAAGTTTAAGGAAAGAAATCTATGGTGACGATTTGGTAATATTTAGTGACCAAACTCGGGTTCAGCAAGTTCTATTTCAACTACTAACCAACTCTTGTAAATTCACCGAGAACGGCTTTATTGAATTTGGATATAGTTTGAAGGATGAAGCCACGCTAATGTTTTACGTAGTGGATAGCGGAATAGGCATAGAGCCTGAGAAACAAGCATTGGTCTTTAACCCTTTCCGTCAGGTTGATGATTCAAATACTCGGAGGTATGGCGGAATGGGTCTTGGCTTAGCCATATCAAAACATATAGTTGAAAAACTTGGCGGGAAAATTTGGATAAATAGTACACCAAAATCAGGAACAAGTGTTTATTTTACCATACCATTTATACCCGTTAACTCTAAGTTTGAATTCGATAACCACACCATTATCAAGAAGCATTACGAGTGGAATAATAAGACTATTCTTGTTGCCGATGATATTGATGCCAATTTTGTTTACCTAAAAGCAGCCCTCAAAAACACTAATGCCAATGTTATTTGGGCTAAAAATGGCGTTGAGGCCGTTGATTTTGTTAAGCAAGGCTCCGATATAAATCTTATTCTGATGGATTTAGTTATGCCCGAACTCGATGGTTTTGAGGCTACACGACTGATTAAGGATATTAATAATCAGATTCCAATTATTGGACAAACAGCCTATCCTAGTCAAAAGAACTATTCCTTTGCGAAAGAGATTGGGTTTGACTCAATGCTCGAAAAACCAATAAAGGTTAATAGAATGCTTATGGAGTTGGACAAATATCTAAGCAATTAAGTCTATCTAAACTTTAAGCGCGTTGTTAATTGATTTTTCAATCTCTGGAAGGTTGAATGGCTTACTGAAATATTGGTTTATAAGTTTATCCTTAATAGCCTGAGCAATTTCAGGGGTGATGTCATAACCGGTTAGTATGTAAAAAATGATATTTGGATAATTTTTTTTTGCTTGAGTAATAAATTCTATACCATTCATTCCTGGCATTTTCATGTCACTTATAACAACCTTTATTTGTGGATTTTGTGCTAATACTGTCATTCCCTCTTCGCCGGAAAGAGCGGTCATTACATCGTACTTCTTTTTAAAGTTAATTTTGAAGAGAAGTAAGTTAGTAGGCTCGTCGTCAACGTAAAGTACAGAGGTTAGTTCTTCCATAATTTTATCGATTAAACGGTAAAATAACTTTTACGGTTGTTCCCAAATTAAGTTCCGATTCAAACTGAATGCTGCCATTATGCTCAGAAATGATATTATATGTAATTGACAATCCAAGTCCAGTTCCCTTTCCTGCTGGTTTGGTGGTAAAAAATGGGTCAGTAATGCGTAGTAAATTTTCTTTGCTAATGCCAGTACCGGTGTCGGAAATTATTACACAAACCTGATTGTCTAACTTTTGGGTCGAGATTTTTATTAAACCCTTATTTTCAACTGAGTGTATTGCATTTACAATAATATTTAGGAATGCCTGGTGTATTTGACCTTCGTTGCATAGAATATTTAAATCGTTGTAATAGTAATCTTTTTCAACGGTAATCCTATTCTTTGTTTGGTTGTTAACCATAACCAAACAACTATCAATAATTGTGTGAATATTGCAAGTGGTTCTTGGGAATTCCTCTTTTCTGCTATATCGGTTAAGGCTTTGAACAATTTCCGCGGAGCGATGAATACCTTCTTGGATAGCCTTAATTAAAGGTTCGGTTTCATCAATGTGCTCAGGTAAAGTTTCCTTAATATAAGCCTCCAATCCACTTATTCCTCCTTGGATAAAATTAAGTGGATTGTTTATTTCATGTGCAATCCCTGCTGCAAGTACACCTAACGAAGCCATTTTTTCAGAATGAATTAATTTGTTTTGTGCCTCACGGAGTTCTTGCATTGCAATTTCAAGTTCCTTTGTTCTCTTCTTTACAATTTCTTCCAGATTATTTCGGTGTTGCTCTAATTCTTTCTCGATTAATTTCTTTTCAGTAACATCCCTTGTTATTGTTTGGAGATAGATTTGATTGCTTAACGATAGTTTTGATATTATACCACTAAACCAATGTATATTCCCATTAGTGTCAATAAATCTATTTTCAATAATATTAGTTCTTGTTTTGTTGCTATTTAAGAGTGCTTGTATTTCATCTTTTACCAACCTAATATCTTCTGGATGGATATGTGCTTTTCTATTAGGGTTTTTATACTCCTCAGGTTTAACTCCGGTTATTTTCTCAAAGGTATCATTGGCAAAAATTATATTACCATTTAAGTCAGAAATCATAATAATGTCTGGGAACGACTCAATAATTGTTCTGTAGCGTTCTTCGCTTTCTTTAAGTTCCTGTTGGGCTTTCTTCGATTCGGTTATATCTATTGATATTCCTCGTATTCCAACGGGTCTGTCGTTTTCGAATATAGGACTTGTGAATATTTGTATAGGGTAAGTTGTTCCGTCTTTACGTAGAGCAGTATATTCTTCGCCATGGCTTCTTTCATTGTTGTACCGTTGGGTTATATTTTTAATTGCACGAGCCCTATCCTCCGGAACAATTAAATTTAGTATGTATATACCTTTGTCAAAATCATCCTGTGTGTAACCTAGGTATTTATAACCATTATTATTGGTGAATGTTATTTTCCCATTAATGTCGGCCTCCCATATAGTTTGAGGTAGAAGGTTTGCCATTTCTCGGAATTTTTTCTCGCTTTTTTCAATTTCTTCTTGGGCCTTTTTTATTTCGGTGATGTTAGTTATAGTACCTATGTATCCGTTAAGTTCCCCATCAACAATTTCGGGAAGGGCATTGCCTAAAACCCAAACAATGCTACCATCGTCTTTTACAAATCGGTACTCGGCAATAGATTTTTCCGCGTCTTGAGTTTTTTCTCTCCAACCATGATATATTTTATCTCTATCGTCAGGATGTACTGCTTTTAACCATCCATTACCCAGAGCCTCGGAATAGTTTAATCCAGAGAGTTCGCACCATTTGGGGTTTACGTAGTTGGTGTAACCATCGGCTCTGGTTCTAAAAATTCCAACAGGCGACATCAGCGCGAGAGTCTCAAAAAGTTGTTGGCTCTCGCGTAATTTTCTTTCGGCCTTTTTTCTGTCTGTAATATCCATCATAGCACCAATAGAACCTATGGTTTTCCCTTCATTATTCAGAATAGGCGCTCCGCTAACAAGAAACTCAACCTTTTGTCCAGTTTTGGATATGAAGGTTGCCTCATACTGGCTAACAATATTGGATAGTCTATCTTTGTTGGCGTTTATTATTTTGATTTTATCGTTTTCAGATAGTAGTAGTTCGTAGCCAACTTTCCCAATTACTTCATCGGGTTCATAGCCTAATATTTCAGTGAATTTATGATTAACAAAAAGAATTCTATCATCATTATCCACCATCATAAACACTTCGTTAATGTTTTCGATGAGAGTTCTATACTTTTTTTCGCTCTCTCGTAAAGCTCTGTCGGCATTTACTCTTTCGGAAATGTCAAGTGTTACTCCTCTTAAACCAACCGGAATGCCATCGGAATAAACAATGCTTGAGTATATTTCTATTGGGAAGGTTGTTCCATCTGTACGGAGGGCTTTGTATACAGTACCGTTACTTGATGTGTTGCCTTGTAATAGGGTATTGATTTTTTCCAATGCATGTATTCTTTCCTCAGGAGCAAGTATGTCAAAAATTCTAACGCCTTTTTCAAAGTCTGCTTGCTCAAATCCAAATAGATCGAAACCTTTTTTGTTTGTGTAGGTAAAAATGCCCTCGAGGTTGGTTTCCCAAACAATTTGAGGTAAAAGTTCGGATAACTCTCTGAACTTTTTCTCGCTTTGTTCTACAGCTAATAGCGCATTTTTGCGCTCAGTGATATCCCTAACTACTGCTAGAATTCTATTTGTTCCGCCTAGTTGAGAACTCCTAAGCGATACTTCAACCCAAAATAGTTCTCCATTTTTTCTTTTTGCTTGCCACTCAAAAACTTGAGGCCCTTCATTCAGCGCTTTGTTTATGTACTGTAAAGCCTTTGTCTCGGCAAATGCATTCAGGTTTGATGAGAAGGAGGATAACGACAGTTTTAAAACATCCTCCTTGGAACTATAGCCATACATTTGGAGCATTACTGAATTTACGTCGACTATCTTGAAATCTTTCGCATCGTGAATAAAAATTGCCTCACTTGTAGAGTTGAAAATTTCCTGATAATTTTGAGCATTCTCCAATGCAATTTTATTTCTCTCTTCTATTTCAAGAAATGCGTTTGATATGGCTTGTTCATACCTCTTCCTATCAAGAATATTTAAGGCTAAAAAGAGAATTATGGCCAACCCCAGAACCAATATCCCGATTGCAACATAAATAAGTTGTCTGGAACGATAAGTAGCATCCCGAATAGGAATTTCTATCATCATAGTCCAAAAGTGTGAACTGTTACCTATCTTAATAGGATAGAAAAACCTAAAAACTTTCTGCCCAGTAAATTCTGAAATAGTTTCGATACTGTATTCTTGTCCGACTTTTATTGCATTAACAACAGCGCTATCTTTCTTATTAATTAATTCAAAGAAATTTTTAGATATATAATTAGAATCAACATGAGACACTATTATTCCCTGGTTTGAAATTAAAGTAAGATAGCCTGTCTCATAAAGTCTTTCTTTATTTAGGTTGCGTTGTAGTGAATCTAAATTAATATCAACTCCAAATACTCCTAGGAAAACGGAGTCTTTAAAAATTGGAATCACCACTGATGATTCATAGTAAACATAAGGGAATCCTTGATACTGATAATAGAATGGCTCAATAATTAGTTCAGATTTGGTTTGTTTAGGAATAGTATAGTAATCCTCAAGATAATCGGCAGGTTGGGTTTCTTCTAAAAGAATAGTATCCTTATACCTAAAAAAGGTTACCGATAAATTTCCAAGCGTATCGTATAGTTCATTGGTGGTGTAATAGTTGTCTTTCCCATCGAATGCGTTGTGCTCCCACATTGTCCAAACACCCAAAAAGTTAGGATTACGCATCACTGCAACTTTCAGCATATTTACGATTTCTTGTCGGTCTGCACCTAATTTCTGATAAATCAATGCTCGTTGGGCCATTGAACGAGCAATCATTAAACTCGAAGTAAAGTATGCCTCGGTTTCTCCAGCTAATTTTCTTGATATTTCTTTCGCAATTTGTTTTGAATCAGCGTATGAGAATTTACGTTGATTTATCCCAAGATAAAAGAAGAGGAACAAGAATACCATGGCAGCCAGTAAGGCTGCAAAAAAAGCGGTAGTGGAACTTGTATAATGCCTTAACTTTTCCAATAAATATCTTTAGAGGATTAGATACAACATAGCCTAATAAACAAATATATCGAAATTGATTTTCAAAATGTTTATTTTCAATGTGTTTTTTTGATTAAAGCAAGGTTTGAATGGACGATTAGATGTAAATTTTATATCAGCTTATTTTCTGTCTTGACCAATAGAAGTTCAAGAAGTTTGGTTGTTGCTAAAGCATCACCAGCGGCACGGTGCCGGTTGTTAATTGTTATTCCCAAGTTTTGGCAAAGATTCCCTAAGCTGTATGAGCCCATGCCAGGAATAATTTTACGACTCATTCGAACTGTACACAATGTTTGGCGCTGGTAGTTATAGCCTAAACGTTTAAATTCCTCCTGAATAAACCTGTAGTCGAAGGGGGCGTTGTGGGCAACAAACAGATGTCCTTCGGTCATCAGCACAATTTTCTTTGCAACCTCGTAAAACTTTGGTGCGCTGGCCACCATCTCGTTGTTTATACCTGTTAATCGGGTAATAAAAGGAGGAATATAAACCTCGGGGTTTATTAAGGTAGAAAATTCGTCAACAATTTTTTCACCATCATGAATGTAAATTGCAATTTCGGTAATTTTATCAACCTGAGCTCTACCTCCCGATGTCTCAATATCAACAACAGCGTACATTTTTCTTTAATTTAAGCAAACGTAAAATATAACTGTATTGCTAAAGCGGCAATTATAATTAGCGTGAAGAGCAGTTCAGCCCAAAAGCCTTTTCGGGCATTCGCAAAATAGTTGGTTAGCTGAAAACTTAATGGTATTGCAAGAATGTAGGCTATCTCGTATGAAGCTGTGGGGATTAGCGCAAAACTTACAGCGCCAATAAAAATAATCCAAAAGAATAGAGTGTGATATTTCCGAACACTTATTTTCTGATTGGCCATACTTGGTATCAGATAAAACAATGCTACAATTGTTGGCAGTCCAATGGCCGAAGTGAAGATGATGGGAATTAACTCATCTATAGACGATTCTGTATCGGTTATTAGGTTACTTTTAACCAGTTCGAATGTTTTGGAAATATCAACATTTAACCAGTAATACGTTAGCATTAAGAAACCCCAAGGAAGTGCAATTCCAAGCACTGCAACAAACCACTCGCGGAGCGAAAACGACCGAAGCAACAGAAGTCCCATAAAAATGATTAGGAAAAATGGTATTGCAGGTGCATAAAAAAGCGAAGCTATACCAAGCGAAATCCCTGCACGGAATAGGTTATCGAGCGGATTCCCTTTTTGGTAAATGGCAAAAATATGGTCGAGTCCTAAAAGAATAAAAAAGGTTGCAAAAATTGCGGGGTTAATACGTTGTATTGGGACAAACGCAGTTGAAATTAATAGGTAGAATAGTGCAGGCAGATAAGTGCGCTGTTTTACTATAATGAATTTGCTGTTAAGATGTAATAGGTAAAACGCAATGGCAATTACAAGCGAAAATGTAATGATGTTGGAAAGAATAATACTCTGATTGATATACTTTACCAGAATGGCGTATAATGGCATATTTATAGTATCGAAGATAAATGGATATGATAACCCATTCAGAAACGTTTTAAGCCATATTGCAACGGAAATAATTACTACTAAAATAACTACCGACAGTTGCGATTTTTTAAAAAAGGATAGAAGCATATCTTATTGGATTAGCAGTATTTTTCTAAATCTTTACCAATATCAGTTCTAAAGTATTTTCCATCAAAATTTATTGCGTTTGCAGCATAAAAAGATAGTTCCAATGCTTGTTTCATAGAATCTCCCAATGCAGTGCAAGCAAAAACTCGTCCACCTGATGTTACCAGCATTCCATCTTGCATTGCAGTTCCAGCATGGAAAACCATTGAGTTTTCCTTCGAAGGAATTCCCTCAACAGACTTTCCTTTTTCATAACTCTCAGGATAACCACCCGATACCAAGATAACTGTTGTTGCAGTTCTTTCTGAAATTTTGATATTGGCTTTATATAGTTCTCCTTTTGCGCATAGTTGGAAAAGTTCCAGCAAATCACTTTCAATGCGGGGCATCACAACTTCAGTTTCAGGGTCGCCCATTCTTACGTTATATTCAATTACGTAAGGCTCTCCATTAACATTCATCAACCCAATAAATATAAATCCTTTGTAAGGTATGTTATCCTTTTTGAGCCCATCAACGGTTGGTTTAATAATGCGTTCTTCTACTTTCTGCATAAAATCTTTACCTGCAAAAGGGACTGGCGAAACGGCGCCCATACCGCCTGTATTAAGGCCAGTATCGCCAACGCCAACACGCTTATAGTCCTTGGCTTCGGGCAACACTACGTAGGAATTTCCATCGGTAAGAACAAAAACAGAAAGTTCAATTCCGCTAAGGAACTCCTCAATAACCACTTTACGGCTGGCATCGCCAAACTTGCCTGCAAAAAACTCATCGAGTGTTTGGCAAGCCTCATCGTAGGAACTGGATATAACCACTCCTTTCCCTGCGGCAAGGCCATCGGCCTTGAGAACGTATGGAGGAGTCATTGTTTTAAGGAACTCCTTTGATGCTTTTACTTCCAATGTGCCAAATGTTTGATATCGTGCCGTAGGAATTGAATGACGAATCATGAAGGCTTTAGCAAAATCCTTACTGCCTTCGAGCATTGCACCATGTGCCTGTGGCCCAATAACAGGAATGTGTTTAACTCTGGCATCGGACAAAAAAGAGTCGTGTAAACCCTTAACCAATGGCTCTTCTGGTCCAACTATAACCAAATCGATATTTTTTGAGATTACAGTTTGCTTTACCTGTTCAAAGTCTAGCGGATTTAGAGCCACATTTTCACCTACCTGAGCAGTTCCAGGGTTTCCTGGGGCAATGAATAGTTTATTCAAATTCTCACTTTTGTTCAATTTCCATGCAATGGCGTGTTCGCGTCCGCCTGAGCCTATAAGAAGAACATTTACTTTGGTCATAGCTGAATTTCTTTACGTGCAAAGTTAGCAATCGTTTTTGAGGGGGCAAATCTACCTATCGCTTTAATCAACAGATACACCCTTTTCTTTGAGTATTCTGTAATTCGACCGTATTCTTATTAGCCAAAAAATTCTTTCCTCTTGGTAAAATTCTGTTGTATTTGGGATTTTCCTCCGGAGCGAGTTGTAAAAGTATAGCATTACTGATAAAGATTTGTTCCCATTGTTATCCTTTGTTAGGTAGTACAGTGGGAATAAACTCTTCTCGATTTTTCCATCCACATTTGAGTTTGCATAAAGCAGATGTAATACTCTGAATGATTTGTCGCCATTGCTATACCTGTCCCAGTTTACAACCTTCCAGAGAATACTGCTCGATTTTCTTTCCCCCAGAACATTTCTATTCACGTAGAGTTCCCATAAAAATCGATTTGTAATTTGCTGTTCGCTTTTACTCCAGTAATAGAATGGCTGAATTGTGAAATAGTTGAATTCAGAACTTCTTTTGCTCCAAACAAGAGGCGCAAACCTGAAATATTTGTAATTATTACCTTTTTCATTTTTAATGATGGGCCAAACTATACTCAGACTTTTATTATCACCAATCACACTTCTCCTTAAAAGGAAAAATAAAATATCGAACTTTTTATTATTGTTGATATCGGAGTAACTATTAAAAATTGGGAATAGTATATTTCTGTTCATTGAGTTGTTAGAGAAATTCCAGAAAATAGGCGTTACCATTAAGTGTTTCAGTCCATTCTTGGATATTCCTTTTGAGAATAACGGCACAATGGTTAACGATTTAGATTTTGCACTGCTGAAACTCCATACTACAGGGAATGCTACCTTAGAATTCCTCGATTGACCTGAGAACGACCAGTATATTGGGAATAGTATGTTGCTTTTTGAGTTACCATTTCGGTTACTCCACCATAATGGGAAAAGAACACGTTTGCTACCATTGTCGTTTTTAATGTTGTAGTAGAGAGGTGTAATTGCATAGTGACTTTTGGATTTGTCGTCGTTTCTTCCAAATGAGAAAAGGGGAGCAAAGGTTAATGACCGATAGTTCCTATTGTCTAAACTCCATACTATTGGGAAAATAATACGGTTGGAGACATCGGGGTTCTCAATTCCATAGTAAATTGGGAAAAAAATAGTTTTTTCAGACGAATTATCCCCAGAGCCACACTTTGAGTGCCAGAATATTGGCAATAGGGCGTTCATTGAACCACTTGGGTTTTTAATGTGCCAAAATAGAGGCGTTAAGGTAAAGTGGTTTGTTTCTTTCTCAGGCGATATCCCATACGAAAACAATGGAACCAAAGAAAAAGAACTGTAATTTGGATTTTTAAAGCGCCAAACTATTGGGAATAAAACGTTGCGCTTATGTGTTGAGTTAGATTGGGAGTAGTAAATAGGTATTAAAAGTTTGAATCGGGATTGATTTCCTTCAGTGTTATTATTTCTGCTCCACCATAATGGAAATAGTGTATTAAAGTTTTTGTTCGGCTTTTGAAAGTACCAGAATATTGGTGAAGCTGCCAGATATCGTCTTTGTGTATCCTTTTTAAGTCCTGTTGATATGAATGGGAATAGTGTAAATGACTGTCTGTTTTGACCCTTAAATAGCCAAACCACAGGAAAAAATCCCTGATGCTTAAGGCTTGTATCCTTGTACTTCCAGTACAGAAACATAACCTGCGATGTGCTTTTTATTTCGCCGTCAATGGTTCTGTGTTTCTCAAACCAAAAGGGGAAAAGTAATTGCCCTTTACCCGACGATGTTTTGAATCGCCAGTAAAGAGGGGTTATTGCTGTGTACCCTTTTTTATCATCGCTTGATTTGCCAATTGAGAGCAAGGGAAATATGCTAGTGGAGTTATAGTTGTTGTTTTTGAATCGCCATAAAATTGGGAATAAAATGTTCCCTTGACTCGATAGCCGTTTCCATCCCCAATATAATGGAAGTATAACATTATCCGTCTTTACAGAGTTCTCGCTTACCCTTTTTCGGTACCACCATAGAGGTATCAATATGTTGTTATGTCCATAAGGAGTTTTAAAGTGCCAGAAAATAGGAGTAATTGCCAAATGTTTGGTTGATTTGTTGGGCGAACTCCCTGAGGAGAATAGAGGGATAAAAGAAAATGAATTGTAGAAAGGCGAGGATTTGCTCCAGATAAAGGGAGGAATTACAGTGCTTTTATCATCGTTGCTTTGTTTGTTCCAGTATATAGGGAAAATAACCAGTGTGCTGTACTTCTCGAATTGGGTGTGCCAGTTGTATTTCCATAGTATTGGGAATAGAATTGTTCTTTGGCTTTCATCTCTTTTAAAATTCCAGAAAAGGGGTGTAAGTATTAAATGGCTTCTGTTAGAACTCGAAGCATGACCGGCAGAAAACAGCGGTGCTATTGTTAATGAACTGTAGTTCTTTCCTTTATTACTCCAAACTATTGGAAATAGCATAGTATTTTTCAGATTATTGCTTCTTAGTGAGTAGTATAAAGGTAAAAGCAAGTTTCTTTTTATTGTATCGTTGCTGGTTTTGAATGTTTTGTTCCACCAAATAGGGAAAAGAATATTCTTACTTTGATTCTGCGATTTAAAATGCCAGAGTAGGGGAGTTATGGCAAAATAGGTTTTTGTGTAGTTTGAGTATTTGCCATATGAGTATAGGGGGAAAAGAGTGTGTGTGTTTCGTGTTGGCGATTTAAATTGCCAGTATGCAGGGAACACAACCATGTGCGATTTTTGGGTAATCTTATTGTCCTTATACCACAGGAAGAATAGCAGATTGTTCTCGAGTACCAATCCGTCGGGCGATTTTTTGAACTCCAAAATATTCACTTTTGGTGCAAATTCAAGCAAAGCAAAGGTTTTGGTGTTATCCTTAAAATCACTTGATATATGAAATAATGATGGGTAAAACGTTGAGATTATCCGAAGGCTCTTTCCCTTTTTGCTGCTATCGCTCCAATAGATTGGAAGTAAATGGCTGCGTTGCTCTACTCGCAATGTGTTTTTATAGTTTCGGTATATCGGGAATAGAATTTGTTTATCGGTTTCGTACTGCGAGAAGGTTCTTTTAAATATTGGCCAGAGGTTGATATTTTGGTCGCGGGTAATCCCCAAGTCAAACTTCATCTCTTTTTTGGTTGAGTCCACTTGAGCCATTGATAAGCTGTATAAACAGACTAGAAGCAATACCGCAAGGTTTTTGCGTAAAATTATTTTACCCCGTTTGACTTGTAATAAAATCATTAGGTAAAGTTATAACGATTTGTTTTATTACGACACCCAACAGTTCAATATTAACAATTCCTAGAGTATTGCTTGAACACAAAAAATCCACTTAACAATTGGCTAGAACTATTAATCATTTTTCTATCAATTATAAAATTTGAAGTAAAAAGTTAACTTTGCCGAATAATTTTAATGCAAAGAGATATGAAAAGATTACTAGTTATAGCGTCAGTTGTTGCCGTTGTATTACTGTTTGTTTGCTTTAGTTTTACTAATAATAAAGTTAATCAGGACCATTTAATATACGCAACCACTTGGTACCAGAATTCTCCAGAGAATCAGGCTCTTTACTACCAGGGTTTCAATATCGCTAAAATGCGTTTGGAGCAATTTGCCAAGGCAAAATCCGAAAAACCCAAGGCAGTTGTTGTGGATATTGACGAAACAATGCTCGATAATAGCCCATTTCAGGCTCAGGAAATTATCGATAACAAGGAATTCTCCTCTGAGTTTTGGAACGAATGGTCGCAATTGGGCATGGCCAAGGCTTTACCCGGCGCTAAGGAGTTTAGTAAGTACTGCGATTCGTTGGGTGTAACATTATTCTACATATCGAACCGTAAAACCAATGAGCTAGTTGCTACACTGAAGAATTTGGATTCACTTGGATTTGCTTTTGCAAAACCCGAATATCTTCTTCTAAAGGAGAATGAAAGTAGCAAGAAGGCTCGCAGGGAAAAAATTTCCGAGAAATTCGATATTGTAATGCTTGTTGGCGATAACCTAAACGATTTTTCTGAAGTGTTTGAATCGCGCGGCGATGATTGGGGAAAGTCAATTGTTGAGGAGTACAAGAATGAGTTCGGAAACCGATTTATTATTCTTCCAAATCCAATGTACGGAGAGTGGGAGAAGAATATTTACAAAACACGCGGTTTATCCCCTGAGCAGATGTACGAACTGCGCAAGCAATCCGCTAAAGGTTTTAAGTAGCATTAACCCAACGATACTAAATATCCGGAGTGATTTCGGATATTTAGTACCTTATTACTATTAAGAATAAGATACTGTCCTTTTATACCTGCCAAAACTCCTTCAAAAACAGGCTCCTTATCAAAATTCGTCGATGCAACCTTCTGTGGATATTGTTTTACTGGGTATTGAATATTATACACATTGTTGGGTTCTGGGACATAATTTAGCCCTTTCCCATTAATAAACTCAAGTGCTTTTACCTTTTCTTTGACTAAATTTATACTTTCATCTTCCAGCCCTTTTAGCATTGCTTGCCAGGGGGTTTTATCGCCTAAAATCTTTTTTAGTTCAACCTCCACCATTCCTGCTTCGTACCTATTATGGGTATGACAAACCTTTATTGCATGCGTTGCACCTTGGTCAATCCAGCGTGTTGGGATTTGGTGGTGGCGAGTTATGCCTACTTTTAGTCCACCAGACCAGGCTAAATAAACGAAATGCTCAATAAGGCAGTGCTCCTTGGCAAAATCCATATCGCGAGCAATTCCTTCATGTGCCCTACATAGTTCTGGACGAAGAACACAATCCTCGGCTTCTGGAGCGCTTATTAAACAAGGGTAACAAAAACCCTGTCCAAACGATTTTTTTGTTTTTCGTCCGCACTTTATGCAGTATATCTCGTTTTGGAATTCAATCCTTATATTTTGACCAATAAGAGCGTTCATAACAACAGCCTCATCGCCTAGTCGTAATGTATACTGCGGAATTACGTTTAGTTCTGTACCAATGTTTAACGTCTCCATTTTTTCAATAACACCCTTTGCCATAGTGGTTTGTTTTAAGTTTTAAATATAGCGATTTTATATTTATTTTTCTTCATCACTCCACCTATCGCGCTATATATCCATGAATTAGGTTTTTTAAGTTTCAACTTAACACTTTTTAATATAATACTCTGAAAAAATTAGTAATATGTATTGCATGGTAGTAAATTGTGAATTATATTTGTAAAATAATATTACCTATTTAAGCATAGTATAAAATAGATTAAAGATGAAAAAGACAATCTCAGTAAATTTAAGTGGAAGCATGTTTGTTTTGGACGAAGATGCCTACCAAGTTCTGGACAACTACCTTAAACAGCTTAATCGACATTTTGCAAACGAAGAAGGCAAGCAGGAGATTATTGCTGATATTGAGTCTAGGATAGCAGAACACCTAAAAACCAACATTAAGGTTGAGAATCAGGTTATCAGCATCGACGAGGTGAACCGTGTTATAGAGATTATGGGAAAACCAGGCGATATTGATGACGAGCAACCAGCCAGCGAATCTAACTTAAACTACCGCAGTTACCGAAAAATGTACCGCGATTTAGATGACAAAATTCTTGGTGGTGTTTGTTCTGGTATGGGACATTACTGGAGGGTTGAGCCTGTTCTTTTCAGAATAATATTTGTACTTACCCTGTTTTGGGGTGGACTAGGCTTGTTAATCTACATTGTTCTGTGGATTGTAGTTCCTCCAGCGCTTACCGCTGCTCAAAAACTCGAAATGAGGGGAGAGCCTGTTACTGCCGAGAATATTGGAAAATCGTTCGATAAAAAAAATTAAAAATTATATAAAATGGAAATTGAAAATGCAAAAGCACAAATGCGAAAGGGAGTTTTGGAGTTGTGCATACTATCAGTACTATCGCGCGGCGATGCGTACGCCAACGATTTAATTAACAAGCTTAAGGATGCTAAAATGATTGTTGTGGAGGGAACGCTTTACCCGCTTCTTACCCGTCAAAAAAACGCGGGGCTATTAAGTTACCGTTGGGAGGAGTCGCCACAAGGACCACCACGCAAATATTACTCAATTACTGAGGTTGGCAGAGCCTATCTTAACGATTTGCAAAACGGTTGGGACGACCTTGTAAAAACCGTTGATACAATCCGAAATAATTCTTAGAAATATTAAAAATTCTATCCATGAAAAAAACTGTAAAAGTTAATATTGGTGGGTTCTCATATAATATTGACGAGGATGCATACAATGCATTAAGGGTTTATTTAGATGATATAAAAGTTCGTTTGGGTAATGGAACCGAGGCTGCTGAAACAATAAAGGATATTGAGGAGAGAGTTTCAGAACTTATTTCAACAAAAATCACTGAGGATGGAGTTGTTAACCTTCAGTTGGTTGAGGAGATAATTGCCCAGATTGGAAAACCCGAGGATATTAGCGGTAATGCTGAGTTTACTCAGAAATCAAGTGGTAACAAAACTCTTAGACGACTTTACCGAAATCCTGAGGGTGCAATAGTTGGTGGCGTTTGTTCCGGTTTATCCGAGTACTTTGCGGTTGACCCAATTGTATTCAGACTTCTTTTTGTTCTACTTTTATTTCTTAAAGGTTTTGGGTTAATACTATATCTAGTTCTTTGGATTGCCACACCTAAAGCAGTTACTCCAAAACAAAAATTGGAGATGAAGGGGGAGCCAGTAACTTTCTCGAATATTGAGAAAACGCTTAAGGACGAAATGAACTCCGTTTCCAATAACTTAAAGAATGCCGAACCTAAGAACTTTTTCGAGAAACTGATGAGTTTTATCGGTCAAATAGCCCTGTTCTGCCTAAAGGCTCTACTTATCTTCTTTAAGGTGCTAGCAATAATTATTGGCGTTATAATAATTGCCACAATGCTCTTCGTATTCCTAGTTCTAATCGGAGTCTTTTTCTTTGGCAGTTTTATGATGAGTTGGTTTGCTCCAGAAATTGGTGGTTTCTCATTGAACGAGTTCATAACCTCGATGTTCGATATAAGCAGTAGCATTTGGGTTACAGTGCCTATATTCTTGATTATTGCAATTCCTGTTGTAGCACTTATTTATGGTGGAGTAAGAATAATATTCCGTTTTAAAGCCCGCGATGGTCTTATTGGCATAGTTGCCGCAGTAATTTGGGTAGCATCAGTTGTTACCCTGGCACTCACAGTATTCTATCAGGCACGCAGTTTAACCATTAGGGAAAGTGTTGTTAATACAATAAGTTTAAACGAAGTTGCACCTGTTAAGGAAAAAGTAATTGTGCTTAAATCGTACGATTTAAACTCCGATTCATTAAGTAAAGCCAGTGATGCTCAGTATAACTTTTTCGACATGAAATTAACCACCTTAAATGGCAAAAAAACCATATCGGGAAAACCAGAGCTAATTATCGAAAAGACTGATGAGGAGTTTGCCAATATTACATTGATAAAAAAGGCTCGCGGCGGTAGCAAAATTTTAGCAAAACAAAACGCTTCAGAAATCATATACAATTATTCTATAAAAGATTCTATAGTAACATTAGACCCAATTTTTACTATGCCCGACAATACCAAATGGAAAAACCAAGACATAACCTTGGTTATGAATTTGCCCGAGGGTTACAGCATTTACTTGGACTCAACGCTAATGGATATTCTGGACTACAACCAGCCATTCAGCAATTACTGGCCCGATGAGATGCTAGGGAAAACTTGGACTATGACAAAAAATGGACTAAGGGAAAAACGTTAGAGTTTATTAAAAAAGATTTATAAAAAATTTGGAGATAGAAAATTTAGTATTATTTTTGCCCTGCTTTTGAGAAAGCATAAAGGCTTGACCTATGGTGTAGTGGTAGCACAGCAGATTTTGGTTCTGTTAGCCTAGGTTCGAATCCTGGTAGGTCAACAAAGGCTCTTACGTTCGTAAGGGCCTTTTTGTTTTACCGGACTGCGCGCTAGGTCTAAT
>CAZTVB010000001.1:0-34385 GCA_964616315.1 uncultured Rikenellaceae bacterium | reverse complement strand
ATATTATAATATACCCTTTTAGAAAAAAACAAGACACAGACACAATCTCATAAAACGCACGTATTACAAAACTAACTTATTTAGTATTAGATAATGAAAATTTCAAACCACATATCCTCTCGCGCTTTTTGGGATGCTAATTTTGAAGAGTTAGACCTTGATGCGAACAGCAGGTTTATCATTACCCGGGTATTCAACTACGGCAAGTGGGATGACATTATCGGCATTCTTTGCTACTACGGGGATGATAGAGTTTTAGAAACGCTCAAAAACGCTGAGTGCCTAACGGAGTTAGGCTTACACATGGCTTCAGTAATCTTTGATACCAACAAAAACAAATTCAAATGCTACACAAAGAAACCGTTTCACCATTCCTCTTTGAGACACTAAAGGAATTAATGAACAACCCCTCTCTTAACGATTATGTTTTAGTGGGAGGAACTGCGTTAAGCCTTGTCCTTGGGCACCGAAAGAGTTTTGACATAGACTTATTCAGACCTGACTACAGGACAGGAGAGATGATTAAGAGCGATATTAAATCTTTCTTTCCTAATAGCGAGATCCGAACGCTTTCGCATGGAGCTACGGTCTACCTTCCCGATCCATCTTCGGGAAAAGAGCTGAAAATTGATGTAATGAGTGATGAGCCGTTTATTTTTCCCTTTACGCTCCAGGAGGGCATAAGAATCGCTCATGTTGCTGACATTGCAGCGATGAAGTTGGAGGCCATAACCTCAAGACTTGAAAAAAAAGATTTCTGGGATATTTCTGAAATATTAAGTAGTTACTCCTTAAAACAGCTTACTCAGTTCCACCGAAAAAGGTATCCTTGGAACGACCTTAGAGGTGTAATGGAGAGAATAACCCAATATGAAAAGTGCGAGGAGAATTCAGGTCAGAAAAACTCTCCAGAAGTTGTTTGTCTTAACGGCAAGACATGGGAGGATGTAAAGAAAACAATCAGTGAAGCATTTAAATATAATTTATTAGAGGAAAAAAAACAGCATAAACTTAAAGATAAAGGTATTTCAATGTAACTATCTCAAACAACAACATAATGAAAAATAATGACAGCAGGGCAATCTTTCACAGGATTGAAAACCGAGAAAAAATCGGGAGGCGTAATACGGTTGTGAAGCTGGCAAATATACGTACTCGCTCGGTTTCCCTGCTTATTTAATTTTAATTAAAACCAAACAGTCTCTTTAATCTTAAAATTATGATTTTCGATATAACAGACCTTGATAAAATTGCTTTAATTAAAAGCCTCTTCCATTTTGCCGTAGGTGATTCTTGTGTTTCCATATCAAATGAAGAATGTAAAGATTTCCTTGAAAAGTTTAGTCAGAAAAGAGTAAAGCAAGGAGATATAATTGACTACTATAATAATAAGGCCATTAAACTACATGTATTTGAAAAAAATAGCAGATGGCTTGCCTTTGCAGAAGATTACGATGAACAAAATGGACTTTTTAGGTTTTTCGAAGCAATGCTAAATACTTTTTTGTTGAAAGATATTATAGTAGTTAAAAAGAATCATTCATTCGACTCCATACAAATAGAAAAACAAACCTTTAATAGACCCAAAAAAGAACTCGTTATCTTTAAAAATATACTTAAAGGTTATGTTTCTAAGTCCGATTTATTCGGGAGATATTGGGCTTTAGAAGAAATAAAAAGAGAAAAACCAGGCAAGCACCAATCTGTAGAAAAAAAATTTTTTTTTTCAAAAGGAAATCATAAAAGAATTGATTTTTAACAATAAAACCCCTACAAACTACAACAATGGACACTAAAGAAATTTTCAATAGTAAAGCGATTGAACTGGCAAAAAGGATTGCCTCTTTAAAAGAAATAAAGCAACAGGACTGGGGTAAGGAAATGAGCCTAACGGATTTTTATAATGCTTACCTTGGGAATATACCAAAATTAGTTCAAAGCCTTGTTAATGAGGCATACGAATTTACACAATCTTCTTCCAACATACCCAAAGCAGCCGTACTCAACAACTTTATTTTTATATGTAAAGAGGAAGGGGTAAAACCCGAAAATCCTTTTATTGTATTTATAATGGATGATACGAATTTCAGAAATTTACTTGAAAATAATTTTTAAATACTTTTTCAAAGCCCTGAAGCCTCAAAGCATATAATTGATATAGCGCAAAACAGACTGAAAAAATGAAGTATTCGAACATTAGAGAAGAGGAATTAAAAAACAAAGTATCACATGACTATTTTGGGAACTACGATTGCTCTAAAATAGTTGGGAATGTTGACTACTGCGTTTGCTTGCGCCAAAGCCAAAAGGAACTATTTGAACAGGAATCCTTACTTTGGGCGGAGGCAAAAAAGGGCTCTTCGAATATTTACAGCTCAATCGTTCAGCTTATACTGACCATTGGAAAAGCGCGGACCTTTGACAAGGTTTTACCACCTTCAATGCTTGGTGCCTTAGATGGGGAGAAAATTGCTTTTATTCCGTATAGCGAAATTCACGATGTTTTTTACCAAAATGATTTCAACTGGAACGTAGCGCCATCCGACCATGAAACCAAGGAGTTTAAAGTACTACTTGAGAAAGTAAAGTCCATTATTGATAAAAAAACGCTTCTATTCAACTACGAAAAGGACAATGAGGAGCTCAAAAAGTTTATTAAGGGCAACTTTATTCTAGGCAAACTAGGTTTAACAAAAACTAGAATTGATAAGAATAATTTTATGATCATTTACAATAAATGGTTACAAACAGTAAAACCAACCATTGCCGTAAACTGGAAAGTTGCGAATAAAAAAGGGGTAATCGATGGCGATTTTTATCTTGCTGATTTGCTGTCAGCCGACAACGTTACTTTAAAGGACAAGTTATTTGTTGTTTTAAAAAATTCAAAATATGAACTTAATAGACATTTAGACGAATACGGAGCCTATACATTAAGCAATGTTGATTTCAATGATAACCAGATAGCCCATACGCAATTTTGGAACCGCTATGATCGTCCTCCGAGAGAAGAGTACTGGGAGTACATTGTAGAGCGACGAGATTTACTCGTATCGCAAGATGTTAGAGAAAGAAAAGGAAGTTACTTCACCCCCGATATATGGGTAGAGCTGTCTCAAAAATATTTGTCCGATGCACTTGGCGAAAACTGGCAGGACGAGTACTATATTTGGGATTGCGCGGCAGGAACAGGGAACTTATTGAATGGCCTTACAAATAAGTATAATATTTGGGCATCTACATTAGACATGCAAGATGTTGAAGTAATGCACGACCGCATAAAAAACGGAGCTAATTTACTCGACGACCATGTTTTTCAGTTCGACTTTTTAAATGATGAATTTACCATATTACCTAGACCCTTGCAGGACATTATTAATGATACGGAAAAAAGGAATAAATTAGTTATTTACATTAATCCCCCTTATGCCGAAGTATCAAGCGTGGGAGTTAAAGGCAAAGCTGGAGTAAACATATCAACGACTCACGATAAATACTCTGTAAAAATTGGAACAGCAGGACGTGAATTATACATTATGTTTTTAGCCAGAATTTATGCTGAGCTGAACGGGTGTATTATTGGAGAATTTTCTAAACTTAAAGCACTACAGGGTTCAGCATTTACTGAATTTCGCAATTTTTTTAAAGCGGAATTACTTAAATCATTTGTTGTACCTGCATACACATTTGATAATGTGAAGGGAAACTTTCCAATTGGTTTCAAAATTTGGAACACTAAAAAACAACTACCTTTTATAAATACTGTTTCTGACGTTTTTGATGAAAACGGTAACCACATCGGTCAAAAGACATTTACAGTAACTGACAAGAGTGAGTTTATAAATAAATGGATTTCAAAAAACAAAGTTAAAACCAAGTTCATTGGATTTTTAGCTGGTACAAATGGTAATGATTTTCAACAAAATGGGATAGTTTATATTCTAAACAAAAAAGAGCAAATGGCTAATCCTAGAGGAATATGGATTAATGACAAAAACCTTATCCATGTTTCTATTTACTATGCTGTAAGGCATTGCGTTTCGCAAACATGGCTTAATGACCGTGATCAATTTTTACAACCTAACAATAATTGGGAAACTGATAGCGAATTCCAAAATAACTGTTTAACTTTTACTTTATTCAACACTCATATACAAAGCCAATTTGGCTCTAATCATTGGATTCCCTTTACAGAACATGAAGTAAATTCAAGAGAAAAATTTGAAAGCAACTTTATGACAAAATATATTCAAGGTAAGTTCAAGCAAGAAAGCATAGGTGATTTATTTGGAATTCAACAGCAAAGAACAGCACCATTAGAATTTTCAGCAGAAGCACAAGAAGTATTTAGTGCAGGCAAAGAGCTCTGGAAATACTACCACCAACAACCAGGTTGCAATGTAAATGCTTCGTTATACGATATTAGAGAGTATTTCCAAGGTAGAAACGAACAGGGTAAAATGAACAATAAAAGCGAAGATATGACTTACATGAAATTAATAAACGAGCTGAGAGAAAAACTCAAACAAATTGAAAAGAAAATTGAACCCAAAATTTATGAGTATGGGTTTTTAAAAGAATAAAGCGCACTAAAACTCTAAAATAAGGTAACTATGGCACCTCAAGCAAAATGCCCCCATTGTGGCAAAAAGGTTAGAATCGATAAAGGTCTCCTACGAGCAAAGGGCAATCCTAAGCATAGAACATGGGAAGCCGATTGCCCTCTCTGTGGCGGGGTTATTCCTTCAGTTCAAAATGAACCGGAAATGGTAGAAGTGAAAATCACCAAAAAAGCGCAGTATCTAAAAGAAAACTTCCCTTTCGATCCTGTACCTAAGCTGAATGAAACTCGTCAATGCCTCCATTGCGATAAAGTATTTACCGTAAAAGATTTTAAAGTTTTTAGATACAAAAAAATGGAATTTATATGCTGCCCTAATGCTCCCGAGTGTAACGGTTCTGTTATTGATTGGGTAGGAGAAAAAGAATTCTAAGCGATAAACAATAAAAAATGGCAACGAGTACTAAAATAGAGTGGACAGAACAGACATGGAACGTCTCAACGGGATGCACTAAAATTTCCGAGGGGTGCGCCAACTGCTATGCGGAAAAAATGACCAGGCGTTTACATGCGATGGGGCAAACTAAGTACGAGAACGGCTTTAACTTAACGCTCCATCAGCCTGAGCTGCTTACTCCCTATACCTGGAAAAAACCTAGAAGGGTATTCGTAAACTCTATGAGCGACCTGTTTCATGAGAGTATGCCTTTAACCTTCATTAAGGACGCATTTAAGGTAATGAACGACTGCTCCCTTCATACCTTTCAGGTTTTGACTAAAAGGGCCTATTTACTCGAAAAACACGCCAAAGAACTGAACTTTACGACTAACATTTGGGTGGGGGTTACCGTAGAGAGCAGCAAGCACTACGGCAGAATCGAGAGTTTACGGAGAACAAACGCTGCTGTAAAGTTTCTCTCGATAGAACCGATGCTATCGGCCATGCCAAACCTTAACCTAAACGGAATCGATTGGGTTATTGTTGGTGGAGAGAGTGGACCAGGATCGAGGGAGATAAAAGAGGAGTGGGTAACTGATATTAAAGCCCAGTGCGAAAAAGCGGGAGTTCCCTTTTTCTTTAAGCAGTGGGGAGGAGTAAACAAGAAGAAAACGGGAAGTTTACTCCAAGGAAAATCGTTTAAAAACTACCCTGAACTAACAACTTAACAACTAAATATATAGCATATGACAGCAGATTCTAAAATCGAAGTTCAAATAAAATTATCATTTTCCTATACATCGAAAAATGACCCCATTGTGAAACCTTCTTTTGGTAAGTTTTCCTCTTCAAAGATAACCTATGGCGACCTACCCACATTTTTTTTTGAACAAGGAACATTACCTGGGCCCAATGACTACTTCAACCTGAAAACCTTACTAGGAGATAGATGGGAAGAAAGGTACAGGGCGCGCTTCATGGAGGACGATAAAAACGCAGAACTATCCATTTACGATTCATTTTACTCGTATGACCAATTCTGGTGCAAGGTTAGCAGAAGGTATGTCGAGTACAACGAGGATTGCTCAATTAGAAAAGTTCACCTTTTTGTAGAACCCGATCCGTCTTTTAATTTTCCTGTTGTGCAGGGAAAATTAAGCGTACATGAAGAGTTGAACTTAAAGGGAATGAACCTAACCACTGCATTTACTCTGAGCGAATTAAGCACAGAGAATGGATTAAGCCCCGAAGCCAGTTTAGCTGAATACAATAGAAAACAGCGTAAACAAGTTTTGAATACTATAAAATTATTTGCATTTATATTTTCTTTATTTTTTATTTTGTTTTTTTCATATACAATACTCTCAGATAATTACTCCTTTAGAATAATTCGCAAGGAAAAAGATTATTATCAAGACTTCCACCATATTTATAAGGAACTCCCCGATACTTCTAATATACTCGCTCCTTACGATACTAGTTCTGTATCTCGAATACGCAGAAGCACTATAGAACTCCGGAAAAAAAAGAATGATTCCCTTACAAAATCAAGTAATTAATAATTATAAAAATTATGCCACCAGAAGCAAAATGCCCCCATTGTGGAGTAGAAGTAGCGATCCTAAAAGGCCGATGCCCAAATTGCGGAAAGACACTTTCTTCAAAACCTCAAAACCTAACAATTGATAACGATTTACTGATTAAAGAAAGCGTAGACTTTATTTCAAACAACCTGGATATTCTTTCAGATAAAATACCCAATCATCTTTTTTTGTTTTGGCTAGTAACAGACGAAGAAACCATTATAGACATTGAAGATACGCATCAATGGACTGTTTTCATGTATTCTCTTTTAAAGTACAAGCAAACACAAGGGCTACCTAAATTCGAAATAGAAATTAATGTTTTAATGAGTCTTTTTCAAACTTGGCAAATAATTTTAAGTTGTGAAGAGATAAGGCGATTTACTGACATTAAAACGAAGCCTTTTAAATTATTTGATTACGATAATTACACTAATATGATGGTTGAAATTGTTAAGGATGATTCCGTTTTTTCTAGGCTTAGTATTTAAAAGTTATACCCAAAACAAATCACTTAATTCTATCTTTTAAAAAATACTAAAACTCATACCATTCATCATGAAAACAACAAACTTTAAAGTAACCCCTTCACCCGATTCTTCAGAATTGGTAAAAGGCCTTTCAAAAGAATTCAATTCTTTACATGAGTTGGTTACAAAATATTCAAAAAGCAGCGATTTGGGAAACACCTCATTTTATTTCTGTGTGTTTCTTTTTTTACTTTTTGTTTCTGTAGGCTGTTCCGAGTTAAAGCGTTATGCCGATGGTGATTCAAGTATATCAATTGGTAATAATGGGTATGTAATACATACTCGCTTTGTTCTTGGAGGTGTTAACTTAGTCTATACAGACTCTACAAAAAACACGGACAGTTTAGAAACAATTCTAAAAAGGCACGCTTCGCTTATAAAATCCAATCGCTATAATTTTGAATTGTTCAATAAGCACAAGCAAAGTTACATCGAAACTTTACGGGATAAACTTTGGTTAAAATCTTTTTATTTTATTCTTATATTAATTTCAGCTATAGCATATACCTTAATTATTGGCGGCTTAATAAGCCGTAAAAGCAATAAAGTTATTAAACATTTCAACCTGATTTACAATGATTTTAAATTTTTAAAAGACCATAACTATAAATTAGAGACTGAAAACTTAGAGTTAAATAATAAGCAACTGATTTTAGAGCAAAAAATCATCGTTTTAGATAGGAATCTTAACACTTTAGAAAAAAATATTAAAGTAAAGAAAGAGCAAATACAACGCAACAAAAACTACATAGAGCGCCTGAAAAAACAGAATGAAAAACTTAAAGAGAATAAATAATTTTCTCAAAATCGTTTCTTATATGTAACGTTTTAGTATATTTGCAGCATGACAACAGAGGATGCACTAAGGAAACTTTTTAACGAAAGGTCATGGTACAAGGGATCAGGGCTAAACGAATCAACGGCAAGAGTTTACAAGAAGCGATTTTTAGCTGGCGGTTTAGAACTAGAGACACAGATAAAGATTCTGAAATCCTGTGGTTTCAGGATGGTGCAGCAGATGCAGTGGGAAAAATAGTAAAATAAGCAAATAAAACAGTTACACCTATGTCGTACAACAACAATAACCACGTTCCCCGCTTTATGGACTGCGCTTCCTACGAAGAGCCAGAGCTGAACTACATACTTCACACCCAATACCCTAAGTTTATGGTTGAAGTTGCCGATTCGTATGACGAGGACGATGTGATAATAGCAAGGCAGGAGAACCTGTTTTTCAAGGAGGTACTGCTTCACAACGGGGATAAGGATCTTTTGGTTATCGTTGACTTTTACGACAAGGTAGACATCACCGACAATAAGACCTTCGATTTAATCTACGATGTTCTTAACGAAATGGCCCTTTTCCATACTGAAGAAATTAAAGACCTTGAAAAGTATGCTCACTAAGCATTTACAGGAAAAGGAGGAGGTGCTTGCCAAAATGAGGAGCTTCAACTTTCCACCGAGAGACCTTTTGACCAGGTACTTTGAACTGGAGAGGTTAATTGCCACAGAACAGGAGGCAGAAAATATTACAACTTACAACACAAAACAACCCATTGTTTCCAAACAAACTAACCAGCACCACAAAAAAACGCCACAACAGTAAACACAAAAACTTTTTACCATGAAAACACTAACCTTTTTATTTTTCTTTTTTTTCTCACTTACCTTATTTTCGCAAGTTCCTCCTCTTTCTCACTACGAGGATTCACTGACCCGTAATATTTTAATTGTTTACGAAGGGAAAAAAGCAAGTGAGCAAATAAAGGATATGGAGAACCTTGGCAAAATATCAGGCATTGGAGAGGACATGAGCGGAAAGTATTACAAAAAAAACGAAAAACTTCGTCTCAATATGCGAAAAAAAGCCGCTGCCTTAAAAGCGGAAATCATTGTTATTTTAGAATACCATGACAATGGCCTAGATAATCAAGCAACTGGAATTGCTTACCGAAAAAAGGTTACCACTACAACCGAAGAACCCCTAGAACCAAAGCCTAATACCAATGAAACAGAATGATTTCGCTTCGCTATTTCCTAAGGACAAGAAAAGCCACTGTAAGCCGATAACCATTAACTATAGGCAGGGAAACGAGAAAAAGGTAGTTAACTTCTTTAGAAGGGTGGTTACCGAAGCGCTCACCGAAAACCCACCAAGGGTTTTTAAGCAAATTGCATTCTTTTACATAAATGGAGAACTCAAATACCTAAAACCATTCGAACTATGATTTGGAATCTTTACTACTTAACTTCTGCCTTTGTTTTTATTTCCTTGATGGCTGTTGTTTCTTTATTTTCTTTTATTCGTCTTAAATCACCCCAGTCCACCACTTTTAAAAAACTCCTTAAAATATCTTTTATTACTTTTTTGGTATCATCATTAATCTCTCTTATTCTCCTTTTTTTTATAGTTATCATTAAATAATCTAATATGAAGCTCATCATTACAGAAAAACCCTCCGTAGCTCAGGACTTTGCCAAAGCTCTTGCTCCAGATGGAGGAAAAAAAGGGGATGGTTTTATAGACTGCGGGGAGTATAAGATAACCTGGGCCTTTGGCCACCTACTGAAGATTGATGATTCAAAATATAACGATGGGAAATGGAGCTTAGATACCCTTCCCTTGCTTCCATTTACGTTTCCCTACCAAGTTGAAGCCGACAAGAAGAAGCAGCTCTTTAACATCATTAAACTGCTAAAGGAAGCAACCTCATACATAGTAGCCACCGATGCCGGACGAGAAGGTGAACTTATAGCCCGAGAAATCCTTATTTACTCAAAGATTGGCACAACGAACGGATTTAGGTTCTGGAGCTCGGAGGCACTTACCCCTAACGTTGTCCTTCGAGGAATTCAAAACATAAAGCCCCTTTCAGCCTACGACAGCCTTTACTACGCTGCGGCGGCCAGACAGGTTGCCGACTGGATCGTTGGGGTAAACTTCACCCGATTTTTCTCCATAAAGGCAAAGGAGATCTGGTCCCTGGGCAGGGTTCAAACGCCAACACTGTTCTTGGTAACAGAGCGGGATAGCGCAATATCAAAGTTCACCCCTCAGAAGTACTTCACCGTAATGGCCAACCTCGCATCGGTTGACAAAACGCCCTTCTTATCTCAGGCTTTCAGCACAAAAGCGGAGGATAAACCAGAGAGGTTCACCGAGGATGTAGCCAGGAGCATTGTCAGCTCCTTAACGCAAAACCCAACTGCGCCCTGTATAAACGTAAGCAAAACAACAAAAAATGAAAACCCACCCCTCCTTCACAGCCTTACCTCCCTTCAGCGAGAAGCAAACAGAAGGTTTGGGTACACAGCGCAGCAAACCCTAACCATTGCCCAAACGCTATACGAAACCTTTAAGTGTACCTCGTACCCGCGAACGGATGCGAACCACCTTGCAGAATCCTCCCTCCTACTGGCCTCTGAAAAGCTTACCTATTTTGCCCAGCATCAGGACGTGGATGTAAACAGGCCCGGAAAGCGAGTCTTTGACACGTCAAAACTAACCGACCACCACGCCATCATTCCCCTTAGCAAGTACACAGGATCCAATCAGGATGAGCTTAACGTCTTTAACCTAGTACTGAAATCTTTCGTTTCAGCCTTTATGAAGCCCCATACGTATGAGGAGACGAAACTAACCTTCAGCACCAAACTAGAGGGCATTGTTCTCATTTCAAGGGGTAAAACTATCATTGAGAACGGCTGGAAATCCTTTAATGCTCCAGAGGAAAGCGAAGCGGACAAATCATTGCTTCTTCCCTTAGTTAGCGAAAAGGATATATGCTCCATAGGTAATTCAGAGGTACAGCAAAAGTTCACAGAGCCACCGAAGCACATTACCGAGGACACACTTTTAGGTGCAATGGATAAGTATAACCTGGGAACACCAGCCACCAGAGCGCATATCATTGAAAGGCTCTTTACCGTTTCCTACCTAAAAAGGGATAAAAAAAACATCGTGGCCACAGAGAAAGGGCTAGAACTTATTTCTATACTTAAAACCTCTAGCTGTAACCTTTACGATGTTGAGATTACCTCTCAGTGGGAGAACAGCCTGGAGTTAATATACAAGAACAACACGCACTCCAATGGTTATAGAGAATTTATATCAACCGTTTCCAAGTTCACAGAGGAACAAGTCAAGAATCTTAAGGAGTCCTCTATCGAGGTTCAATCCTCAAAACAGGCAACGCCCAAAATGATTGAACTAGCTAAAAAAATCGCCAAGGAAAAGGGTATAAAAGATTTTAATAAACAGGACAACTCATTTGACTACATAAAAACATTTATTGATGGCGCTATTAAAGCTGAATCAATTAACCCCTGCCCCTGCGGAGGCATAATAAAGGAGGATAAGTTTTATTACCTTTGCGAGACTTGCAAGAAGAAGGTTTACAAGGAAGTCGCAAAAAAAACCATATCCCTTAAAGTTGCCTTTGAACTCTTCAAAGGAAAAAAAGTGCTTGTAAAGGGAATGACCAGCAGCAGAGGAAAAAAGTTTGATGCTGAGCTGCAACTTGACAGTGAAAACAAGATTAAATTTTTATTTTAATGAAAGTTGCTGTAATAGGATCGAGAACCATAACCGACGATAAGTTTATTTTAAGCGTTTTAGAACAACTTAACGAGGTTTCGTGTGTTATATCGGGAGGAGCCAAGGGAGTTGACACAATAGCAGAAAAATGGGCTTTAAGTAAAGGAATTGTTACGGACATTATTAAGCCCAATTATGCTCTATTCGAAAACAAGCGAGTAGCCCCTTTAGCCAGGAACGAAGATATAATTCTTAGAAGCGATCTTGTCGTAGCGTTTTGGGATGGAGAAAGTAAGGGAACCGCCCACGCTATTAAATTTGCCAAGAAGCATAATAAACCCATAAAAATGTTTACCCTACGTGGATAATTTTTTTAGCATATTTAACCAATCATCCCTCTTCACCGCAGAAGAGAACAATTTCTTTTTAAGCCTTGAGAAGGACTACAAGGAGTACTGCCTAAACCCAAATACGCACTTCCCTTTCCCTCTACTTAACGAAAAAACATTTCTTAAATTTAAGGAGTGGTCCTCACAGAGGCTAATCGATAGGCTTACTAAAGAAAAAATAATATGATCGTCTCGCTATCTCAGTTCGAGGCCAAGCATCGGGATAATTTTGTAGCATCCAAAAAAAATCTGCTACAAAACGATTACCCCCTACCCGAAACCACAAATTTTGTGGGGTTTAACTACACATTTGTTCGTAGCGTATTCCAGAAGTCCATTTCTGAAGGAAGCGTTCTTATTAGCGTTCCATCGACCACAGGAAAAAACATTATTCCTGCCGTTCTCGCTAATTTTATTAAAGATGATATAAAGAACACCACCTTCATTAACTCCGATGCTAACTTTTACACTAAAAACAGAACCCCTTCAAAACAGGCGCTATCATTTACCGAGAGGGTTAAAGACCCTATTCTTTTCGGATCAATATCAGACAAAAAACTCGACAGCCTAAAATCCTTTTGCAACGGAAAAACCGTATTTGTTCTTGAAGATTGGTTTTCCACTGGAGAGAGCGCCGTTAACTTCCGGCGAGAACTCGAAAAGAACGGCATTCAGGTGGAGAATATCTGCGCCCTTGTATGCAACAAGAAGTACCTGGCCCACGAAAAGGATATTTTTCCGATGGTTCATAAGCTGAAAAACAAAACCAACTTAACAGAAAAGGAGTTTTCCATCAATATGATTGCAAACTTCAAGGGGTACTCCCAGCATAAACTAACGAATTTCTTTTGGGAAATTTCTAGCGCCAACCCTGAAAAAACAGTCAAACTCTTAAATTCTCTTTCGGCCAATAAGGAAACCTACCTCAAGAACGACCTTATAACAAGTAAACAGCTGGAAAACTCATATAAACTACTCACCCAATCGCAGTCCAAAGAGCTATAAATAAAAAAGCCCCTTTTGATATGCACCCCAAATGTTGGACACAACATTTGGGGTGTTTTTTATGGACAAAGCAAAAAGAAACAAGTTTAGCATTTCCGACAGAGAAAGCGCAGTGCTTATGGTGTTAAATCAGGGGGAGACCTATGGTTCGGTTGCACGGAGGTTGCAAACTAGCCACAGCGTAGTTAGCGGTTGGGTAAATGCCTATAGGATCAACGGGCGCAAAGGGCTGACTCTCAAAAACGATGGTTTCTATAGCGGAGATTTTAAACTTAAGGTGGTGCAAGAGATACAAGAATTGGGGCTATCTTTATCCCAAGCGTCTGCCAAGCATCGCATTTCGCTCTCCGTGCTTTCTGAGTGGAGGAGGCAGTATGAACAAAATGGGGCATCGGCCTTATTTGAAAGGAAACCAAGAGGGAGACCGCCAAAAATGAAAAATTCCAATCCTAAAAACGAAGGAAGTCCTTTGGATTACCAGGAGTTGCTCAAAGAGAATGAACGGCTTCGCATCGAGAACGACTACCTAAAAAAAGTACACGCCTTAATTCAAAAAAAAGAGAATCCAAAAAGAGGCAGCAAGCCGAAGCCATCCAAGAATTAAGGCGTAAATATTCGCTTTCATCTATATTGAAAGTGTCCAGAATGGCAAGAAGTACATTCTACTACCATAAAAAACAGCTCAATGCTGCTGATAAGTACGAGCTTGAGAAAAGAATAATTACGGATATCTTTCACAAAAACAGGGGAAGGTATGGTTATCGGCGCATTACGTTAGAGATGCGAAACAGAGGGTTTTGCTTGAACCACAAAACAGTCTCAAAGTTAATGCTAGACCTTGGCCTAAAATGTGAGGTGAGGATGAAGAAGTATCGTTCCTACAGAGGGCGCGTTGGACGAATCGCGCCAAACATGCTCGAAAGAAATTTTAAAGCGGATAGGCCTAACCAAAAGTGGGCGACAGATGTAACAGAGTTTTCTATCCATGGGACCAAGTGTTATCTCTCACCAATTATTGACCTATACAATAGAGAAATTATTAGCTATAACATTTCCTTTCGGCCTACTCTTGACTTGGTTATAGATATGATAGATAGCGCTTTAGCCATAATCCCAGATAAAACAAACCTGGTACTCCATTCAGATCAAGGGTGGCATTATCAGCATAGTAACTATCAATTAAGGTTAAAACGGAAGGGAGTTCTGCAAAGCATGTCCCGAAAAGGGAACTGCCTGGATAATGCAGCAATAGAAAGTTTCTTTGGATTAGTGAAGTCTGAACTGTTATATTTGCAGAAATTCAATTCAGTTCAACACTTCTATCAAGAATTGGAAGAGTACATAGATTACTATAACAACAGAAGAATAAAGGCTCATTTAAATGGAATGAGTCCGGTAGAATACCGAACTCATTCGCAATAACTTAATTATTAATTGTCCAACTTTTGGGGTTCACTTCATTTCGGGGCTTTCCTATTTCTATTTAGCTTATGGTTACGTAAACCTCAATCTTATTGGACCACTGCCCGCTATTATCCTTTACCCGTAGCTCAATTCGCTTTTGCCCAGCAGTACCAAAACGGTAGCGAACGACCGAAAGGCTGGACGTTTGAATATTGCCGTTAAAGGTGTACTCGTAGGAAACGATCAGGCCGCCAAATTTGCTATCCCTGTCGTACGAACCTGAGGCCACAACTTCAATTTCCCGATTGGCTAGAACGTTAACGGTAAAATTAGGAACTGGATTTAGGTTGTCGAAGCTGGTAAGGGTTAGCGTTCTTTCTCCTTTTCGGCCAAAGCCATCGTAGGCAAAGAAGCGAATGCTCTTAACGCCTAGCGTAAAAGCGTTAATCGTTTTTGTTTCATCCCCAACTATAGAAATTCCCTCGGGAACATCAATTTTCATTTCCACCTCCTCCTCGTCGGAAAGCGTTACCCCGTAATTTTTAGGAAAGCCCATTTTTATGGAATCACCTATAAAAGAGCTGTCCTGTTCAACCGATCCGAAGTAGATTTTAATTTGAGGCGCACCGTTCAGCGCCTCAAAGTAGTCCTCCCGGCTATCGCAAGCGTATAGCCCCAGGGCAATAAGTATAATAAATGCTACTCTCATTGTAGTATAACCTTAAAATTTGCAATATGACCATTTCCGTAAACCTTAACTAGGTAAACCCCTTTAGCTAGTGACTCCCGAAGGTTTAGGGTTACAAGAGTTTCGTTCGAATAGTTACTAAACACCTGTTTAACTCCTAAAAGGTTGTAAACTTCAACCGCCTCGATGCCCAAATCGGATTCAATGGAAACCACGCCATCCGTAGGATTTGGGTAAAGAGAAACTGAAACAGGGTTATCATCAACCGAGTTGTAAGGCGAAACCGTTACAGAGGTCGAAACCAGTTTTTCGCTTGTGCAACCGAGAGAACTCCAAACTTTTAGGTTGGTAGCGTAAATTCCCGGTTGGTTGTAGTACACGTAGGGGTTTTGCTCGGTGTAAATTTCCCCTATACCAAAGTTCCATTCAAAGGAGCTGGCATTAGTTGAAGTGCTGTAGAATTGTACTTGTCCACCCTCGACAATATTGGTATGCGACTGCGTAAAGTTGGCGTTGATGGGATCGACTATTAAATTAACCTCACCGAATGCGCTGTAGCAGTTGACCTCGTTTTTACCCCTGGCGTAAAACTTCTTCGTTGCCTGAATGTTATTTTCAGATAGCGTTAGCCCATTCTGCACAAAAGTCTGTGATTGATTGTACCACTCATACGTTAAACCAAAAGCGCTATTGGTAATATTCATGGTAATGTTGCTTCCTTTGCAGAACGTACCACCGCCAGAAATTATAGGAGTAGTAACCTGTTCGCGAACGGTTATAAGAATAACGTTACTGTAGCGAACCAGCGAACCAGAAGTAACTTTTCTACGGAAGTAGGTAGTTTCCGTAAGATTTGAGGGCTGGAAGGTAGCCGACATCTGGCCAGAAATTTCAGTCCAGCTGTTATTGTTTAGGCTTTTCTCCCAGCGAATGTCCATATTTCCATTTCCACCCGTTGCAGCAACCGATTGTCCAATAAGGGTAGGAATACCGTTGTAGCATACTGTTTGAGTACCCGTTATTTCACCTGGTAAAAGGTTAGGGAAAACTTGAATGGTAGCGAAGTTCGTAAACAGTTCACCGCAGAGCTCATCCGTTACCTTCTTACGAAATTTCGTAGTTTGGAACTGCGCTAAAGGCTGGTAGTTAATAGCGTTGGCCGCATGAATATTGTTCCAAACGTTATCCTCTACAGAGAGTTGCCACGTAATCGAGTAGTTACCGCTAGCCCCTGAAGTACCAAGAACCGTTATAAGCTGAGCGGGAACCATACCATAGTCTATCGATTGGTCATGGCCGACTGAACCCGGAACGAAAGGAAGTAGGAACTGCTTAAAAATTGCATTGCTGTAGACAGTACCGCACTCGTTCCATGCTTTCCTTCTAAAGTAAGTATTGGTTGATAATCCCGTAGGATTGTAGGTAGGCTGATTAGCACCGCTGATTTCGTACCAAGAAGCGTTATTTGCTGATTGCTCCCATATATAGCTGAACTGGCCGAACCCGCCCTGAGGTAATTGAGAGGTTTCAATAGTATTGGCAGGCACACCCTGACAAACAACTTCGTCGCCAACGATGATACCACCGCTAAGTTCACCTGAAACCGTTACGGCTACAGAGTTTGAAGTAGCAATACCGCAATCATTAATAGCCTTGCGCCTGTAGTGCTTAGTTGCCAGAGCAACGCCCGGACTATAGGTTAAACCGTTTGCCCCTTCTATATCCGACCAGCCCGAAGTTCCGTTACTTGACTGCTGCCAAACATACGTAAAGCTACCAAAACCACCCTGAGGACTTGCAGAAGATTGGAGCGTTTCAATATTCTGACCAAAGCAAACCGATTGCACACCAGTAATTGATCCTGGGGTTATCTGCTCACGAACCGAAATAAGAACGGTATTGCTCTGAGCCGAACCGCAATTATCAGTAACCACCCTATAGAAGTAAGTGCTAACAGTCATTGCGCTTGGAGTATAGGTTGCGCTAATTGCACCAACTATAAGAGTAAATTCGGAACTACCATCAATACGTTTGAACCATGAGTAGGAGTAGTTACCAAACCCACCAATAGGGGAATTTGTAGAGGCTATTTCGTTAGGCGTATCGTTGTAGCAAATAATCTGATTACCGCTGCTAATAGAACCAGCGTTCAGAACACCGTAAACCGTTTTTTTGATTGAATTGCTATACAAAATGCCACAACCAGAAACGGCCTTTCTTCTGTACCAAGTATCTTGAGTTAAGGCATCAGGTTGATAGGAAAGACCAATAGCTCCGGATATTGAATACCAAGTACTCGAGCCAGAACTAGAAAATTCCCAAGAATAGGATATTTCGCCAATACCGCCAGCGGCAGGGGTTGAACTAGAAATATTCGAAGGAACAAGGCCATTACATAAACTTTGATTACCTGAAATTGAACCAGGAATAAACTCACTAGAAACCGTAATGGTAACCATGTTGGTAAACATAGCCATACAAGCGTTTATGTCCTTTCTACGATAGTAAGTAGTTTGGAAAAGGTTTGCAGTAATAAGGTTAGCTGAAGTTTCGTTAGAAATTTTGTTCCAGTTTCCTGTTCCTGATAAGGACATTTCCCATTCGAACTCGAAATCACCATCCCCACCCGAAGGGCTTGTATATTGAGTAATTTCAGCATTAGTTCCGTAGCAAACCGTTTGATTAACGCCAATAGAACCCGAAACTACTGGATCGTTTACAAAAACCGTTACCTCGTTGCTATAAGAAATCCCACAGCTATTAGTCGCTTTTCTTCTAAAGGAAGTTGTAGTACCTAAAGCGTTCGATTGGTAAGTAGGCGCTGTTGCTCCTAGAATTTCTAACCATTCTTCTGTGCCTAAGGGTTTTTTCTCCCATTGGTATGTAAATCCACCAAAACCACCAGAAGCTAAAAGCGTACTGTTAATAATGCTAGGGGCTGTACTGTGGCAAATAGGGGATTCAGAGGAAAGTAAAACCACACCGCCGCTAAGTTCAGAGCCAAGTGTTTTTAGTACGACGTTCGAGTACTTAGGACCACAAGAGCTAACCGCTTTTCTACGGAAATAACTTGTAGCTGTTAACGGTAAAGAGAAAGTAAGCGAACTATTGGTTTCATTAGCTATAACGTTCCATCCAGAAGTTCCGTTTAAAGAAACCTCCCAAGAGTAGCTAATTTCCCCTATGCCACCCGAAGCGAGAGAGCCGCTTTCAATGGTTGAAGCAACATCGCCATTACAAACATCTTCTGCACCAACGATTGAACCAGAGTTAAAAACACCTGAAACCGTTATAGTAACAATATTTGTATAGGCAAAACCGCATGAGTTAATATCCTTTCTTCGGAAGTAAGAAGTTTGATTAAGATTTTCAGGAACAATAAAAGATGAAGATTCGTTTAGAATTTTGTTCCACCCTCCAGTTCCTGATAAAGACATTTCCCATTCGAACTCGAAATCACCCTCACCACCCGCAGGGTTGGTTAGCTGTGTAATTTCAGCGTTCGAGCCAAAGCAAACCGTTTGATCACTTCCGATAGACCCAGCCGTAACAGGATCGTTAACTAAAACAATTACCTCATTACTGTAAGTAACACCGCAGCCATTTGTCGCTTTACGCCTAAATGAAGTAGAAGTAGTTAAAGCAGTAGATTGGTAGGTAAGCGAAGTAGCACCAAGAATTTCTGACCATTCCTCTGAGCCAAAGGCTTTTTTCTCCCATTGATACGAAATAGCATCGAAACCACCCGTAGCTATTTGAGTGCTATTTATAAGGTTAGGAATGCCATTATAGCAAATTGCTGAACCGCCAGTATAACCAATAACGCCACCATTAAGAGCATTACCAAGCGTTTTAAGAATTGTATTAGAGTACTTAACACCACATGAGTTAACAGCCTTTCTACGGTAGTGTGTAGTTGCAGTTAACGGCAAAGAGAAACTAAGCGAATTGCCCGTTTCATCGATAATGGCAGTCCAACCTGTCGAGCCATTGGCCGAACTCTCCCACGAGTAGGAAGTAGCCCCTAAACCGCCAGCAGCAAGGGAAGTGTTTTCAATAGTTGAAGGAATAGTTCCGGCGCAAACATTCTCTGCACCAATAATAGACCCTGAAACAAAATCCGTTGCCACGTTTATAGCAACGATATTAGAGTAAACAGTTAAACAGGCGTTAACCTCTTTTCTTCGATAGTGATACGTAGAAGTAAGAACGCCTGGGGTATAGTTATTTGATGTTTCGCCAGAAATTGCCGACCAGCCGCCAGTTCCCGATAGAGAGCGCTCCCATCCATACGAAAAGGTTGGCATACCGCCCGTTGGGCTTGTTACGCTGTATATATTTCCCGGTTGCGTGTTGAAGCAAATTTCGTTCGTGTTGATGGCAATAGAACCCGCTACAACAGAATTTTTAACCGTAACTTCTATAGTATTTGAGTATACCGAACCACAACTATTAGTAGCCTTTCTGCGATATTGAGTAGATAAAACCAGATTACCAGGAGAATATGTTTGAGAAATTGCACCAATAATGGTTTGCCATTCAGGTTGTTCAGCAATTACAAGTTTCTCCCACGCATACGTAAATGTTCCGCTACCACCACTAGCAAGACTAGTACTAGTAATTGGAGAAGGGGTTGTTCCGTAGCAAATTTCGAAACTATTTCCTGAAGAAGTAGCGATTACACCACCAGAAAGAGCCGAATTTACGGTTATAACAATGTTTGCTGTAGTTGCTTCTCCGCATGAAGTTATTGCCTTTCTCCTGTAGTGAGTAGTTACAGTAAGCGAACCCGCTTGGTACTCGGCATCAATAGCCCCAGTTATGTTAGTCCAGCCAGTTGTTCCATTAAGAGATTGCTGCCAAACGTAGGATATAGAGCCATCACCACCAGAACCGCTCTGCTCATTTGTAAACTTTAGAGGTAGAGTAGCATAGCAAATTGTTTGACTTGTACCAATTAACCCAGCAGCAACAACTGGCATAACGTTAACTCTAAGAACGTTACTATAGTCCGACCCACAGCTGTTAGTAGCCTTTCGCCTAAAATATCGAGTAGCAGTAAGTGAAGGGGATTGATAGGTATTTTGTGTAGCCCCGCTAATATCCTGCCAGTTTGTTGTGCCATCATTGGAGTACTGCCAATTATAGGATATAGTACCATTCCCGCCGGAAGCAAGGGAGTAGTTTTTAAAAAGTACTGGAGCTGTTCCGCTACAAATTGAAACCTCTGAAACGGGCTGTGGTGCTTTTACTGGATCACCTATTGAAACCGAACCACCCGATAGAGCAGGGTAAACCGAAACGGTACTAGTATTAGATGCTTTAGTACCGCAAGTGTTAGTTGCATACCGTATGTATGGAGTTGTTCTTATCAACTGACCAGGTGAATAATCAGTGCCATTAGCACCATCAATAAGTTGCCAAGTACCCATTTTATCTCGATACTTCCACGAATAGTTTATAGTACCAATACCACCCGAAGCAAGGGTAACATTTGTTAATGGAGTTGGAGTAGCGTTATAGCAAATACTTTGATCAGTTAGAATTGCACCCGCCAAGAAATCGGGGGCAACTTCCTTTTTAACGCTGTTTGAGTAGATAGAGCCGCATGTATTGGTAGCCTTGCGCCTATAGAATCGAGTTTCATTAATAATCGAACCCGGTAGGGTAGAAGCAGTTTGTCCAGTTATTGTTTGCCAACTAGAAGTGCCAGTTAAAGAGTATTCCCAAGCATAGGTATATGTTCCATTTCCTCCGCTAGGAGAGGATAAATTAGTAATTGAAGCGAAAGCAGTTCCTTTGCAAAGTAGCTGGTCAGCGCCTATTGTTCCTCCGTTCTGTTGAGCGTAAACGTCTACGGAAAGAACATTTGAGTAGGCAATGCCGCAACTGTTCGAAGCCTTGCGCCTGTAGTACTTTTTGGAAGTTATTGCTAAGGGCTGGTAGTTTATATCGTTTGTTCCGCTTATATCGCTCCAATTTGTTACGCCATCGCTTGATGTTTGCCAAGTATAGTTTATTGTTCCATTACCTCCTGTTGCTCCTGTAACGTTAGTAATCAAACTTGGCGTTGTTCCGTAGCAAACTGTTGTCTGTGCAGTAGAAATAGAACCACCTAGTAGTTGGGAATAGACAGAAACAGTTATCACATTCGTATTACGAGAGCCGCAAGTATTCGTAGCTACCCTTCTGTAGTACTTAGTAGCTAGCAACGCAGAAGGGGAATAGGTTGCTCCTGTTTGACCGGATATAGTAGTAAAATCAATATTATTACTAGAAGATTGCCACGAATAGGCTATAGTACCAATTCCACCAGAAGCGTATGTTTGGTTTGTAATTGTTGCTGGAATGTAATTGTAGCATATATTTTGGTCAGCTTGAATTGCACCTGCCAGAAAATCAATGGCAACCTCTTTTTTAATAACATTTGAGTAGGCAAAGCCACAAGTATTCGTCGCTTTTCGCCTGTAGTACCTCGTTTCGTTAAGTACCGAACCAGGCAGCGTAGAGCCTGTTTGCCCTGATATAGCCAGCCAATTTGAAGTTCCATTAAGAGAGTATTCCCAAGCGTAGCTGAAAGCCCCATTTCCTCCTGATGGTAGTTGAGAATTGGTTATCGTTGCAAAACTAGAACCCTTACAGAGCAACTGTTCAGTTCCTATAGTTCCTCCGCTTAATGGTAAAGCAACGGTAACAGTAACTACATTGGAATATTTAACAATAGAGCCTAAAGTAACCTTTCTTCTAAAATATTTAGTTTCGGTTAAGTTTACGCTGTAATCAAGATATTCATAATTTGCATCTGCAATATCAGTGAACCCACTTGTACTGCTGTTTGATATTTGCCATTGATATGTAAAAGATGGACTACCACCGTTTGCAGATTCAACATTTGTTAATCTACTAGGCAATTGATTATAGCAACATGAATGATTTGTACCTATAACACCAGGGTTAATATCAAAAATTACAGTTATTTTAACAAGGTTTGACCAACCCGTTAAGCAAACTTGACCAGTAGATGAATTTAATTCATATTTATATTTATAGTATGAATCAACAAGTGCTGGATCGTTATTTGCTGTAAAATCATAATAATTATCATCTGAGGAATAAGGAATATAAGAAAAAACAAAATCTGATCCTGACTTGTAAACACCCTTTTCATTAACGTAACCAAAAGGAGTGCTAGGTAAGGTTATATGATTTAATCGAGATGGAAAAGCGCCATAAAGAACATCTTGATTTAAGCCCCAAGTTCCCTCTGTAAGCGATGTGTGTATGCCCCTTTCAGATATGGTACTTTCTATAAGAGTAATATTTTCGCTGAAATCCCTATATCTTCTTACTCTTTTATAGCGACACCCGACTGTTTCCGTAGTTAACGCTAAAGGACTGGTAAGAGCAGTAATATTACTAATTTGGTATTCTTGTTGTCTATAAATTTCCCAACTTGACCAAACCCCCCCCGAATACCTGCTAATATACCATAAAATTTCATAAAAGTTATTATTGGGTGGTGTTGTTGGGTTGTTTGATATAATTGTAATGGGCTCAAAAGTAACGCTACCTAAACAATAGTTTCTATTACCACTAATAACATCACCTGTTAAAATGGTTTGGCTAAAACTAAGTTTACAAATAAGTAGAAACAAAAAGAGATTTATAATTTTTTTCATAATTTTTAAAATTTATAGTTAACACCTAAACCCGAATACCAGCTAAGCTGGCCGAACTCGCTAAGCTGATGAATACGCTGCTTAACGGTTAAATCGACAATAAACCTGTGGTTTATGTAGTAGTCGACAGAGATTGATAACGATTCGCCAACGGAGAATTTACGGTAGTTCTCGAATATAGTACTATTACTAATTTCGTATCCCGAAAATAGACCAGCCCCTACGTTTAGAAACCAGCTATTACCATACCGTTTGAATGTATATAAAGCGTCTGCTTCGAAAGCCACAATGCTTAGCTTATTGAACTCGAACGCCTTGCTTTCGTAGAGAATTGAACCCTTTAAGCCAATGCTATTGCTTAGTAGGTAGTTATACCTAGCAGCCGTGTTAAAGCCCCCCTGAACGAAGCTAAAGCCCAATCCAGCCGACATATCGCCTTTAGCATGGATTAGCTGCGCCTTTGCACCCCAGGCGCAAAGGAATGAAAAGAGAAAAATGAGAAGTGCTTTTTTCATGTTTTATTTATGGTTTTTAAAATACCTTGACCTTTAGCATATCCTTACCACTAATTCGTATCAATGGGTTGCGAGTTCCATTCTTTTCCCTTAACTGAATCTCTAAGTCTCCGCTATTTCCCACAGAAAATAGGGGAATGATTATACCTATTTCAGTTTTTGTGTAAGCCGTTGCTATTTCCGGTCCTTTTATCCTTTTGGGCATAATTCGCTCCTCAGTTTTAGCCTCATTCTTTTTTGCTCCCCTACGCTTCCCTTCAACGAACTTGAATAGGATCCCATCAATATTGTAATCACCAGCTGTATTATTGTTTATAATCATTTTTATGTAGGTGTTCTTATCATCATTCCTTATGTTTGAAACGATATACTCAACGTTACTCTCCCTTATTCCGTAGACAAAGTACTCCTGTTTCTCCTTCATCAGCTGGTCAAGTCGCTCCTCATCGATTGCCTCCGATTTTGCTTCAATAACCTTTTCCTTTTCAATAAGCTGCTCCTTTTCCTCGCGATCCTTTCCCGAGAAATCGTAAAATATCTTCGTTGACGTTCCGAACTTCAACTTTCCGAAGTACACCTTTTCGTTGATAAGTTTTACCGTTATCGAAGTTAAGGGCGCTTTGTCCGTATTCCCTCGAATAACGCACATACGACCATCCTGAAAAACATCGTAGAAAAGAAACCCTGCCCCTTCAGGGGGATTGTTCCCTATAACGATAAAATCAATCTTTTCCAGAAAAACCAGGGTTGCCGTATTATTCTCGTCAACCTCTATCATTCCCATATCCTGTTGCGCATTACAGAAATACGTAAATAAAACCAAAACTGTTACAGCTGCTGCTCTCATACTATTCCATTTTAACGAATACTTTATACCCTTTTGACAGGGATATTGTTGTTTCCTTTTTCCTTGCTATCGCTCCCACCGTTTTATCCAGTGCCCTCAGTGCTTGAGTTGCCGTTTGGTTACTTGTTCTTATGCTGCCAACGGCATCGCTTCCCGATTCCCCCGCCGACTCATTAACCGCTTCGTTTAGCTTCCCTTCGTGGGCCAATCCCTTTGAATACTTCTCGTCGTAAATGAAAATGTTTCGATCCTTTACCCCGATTACCTTCCCATCCGTATTCTTAATCTCCTCGATAAGCACATCAAATGCTACGCCGTTATCCCTTGCCTTTCCGAATAGGTACGAATTCTTTTTCACCACCACATCCCCAAGGTTAACATCGTCGAGCAGAAGGAACACTACCGAGCTGTTATTCTTAATCGTAACGCTCTCATCGAGGATTACAGGAAAATACCTTTTTCCCTCCTTTGATGCCGATGCGCTCTTTGCCACCGATCCACCCTCAGAGCCGTTTCCCGATCTAACAATGCCTAGTCCACCTCGCTTAACCTCTGCGGGTTTTTCCTGAACCACAACCTTCACTTCCTCCTTAGGTTGCTCGACAGGTTCTTCAGTTTTAATGGGATTCCTTTTTCTCACAGACCTCTTAGGCTCCTCCGGTACCTCCTCCGCTGGGGCTTGGTACTCCTTTTTCTCCTCCTCCACTCCGTCGCTTGTTGCCAGTTCCATGAAATCGTCCGATTCAACTTGACTACCCCTTCCTTTTGCTTCAAGCTCCTTCAGCTGCCTTTCCTTTAGTTCCTGGTATGCTGTTTTCTTTGATGTGGGAACATCATCCTTTGTTGCTTCAGGAATGGGAATCTCATTTGTTGACTGCTGAACCTGTTCGCTTCCCTTGGAGTTAACGTAAATAAAAATGCCAAATACAATAACTGCTGGAACAATAAGCATAAGCAGAAGCTTATAGTTCATTTTTTCGTTTGGTTGTGCCATACTACTTAATAATTTGATCGTTTTCAATTTTCCAATTATCCACCTTACACCCATGAGGGTTATCCTCAGTCCTGTCCACGTCATAGATTATGAAGGAGCAGACCAGATTCCTTTTAAGAGAACCCTTATTCCTCTTTATCTCCTGCTCCCCTTCAATGTAGCCAGAAATAGGATTTGTAGACATATCTATTTGAATATCCTTGATGTAAACCGAGAAAACAAGGTTTTTCTCCTTTAGGTTTCTCTCAATGCTCTGTGTGAGGTAAACGTCAAGTAAGTCCTTTCCGCTTTCACCAATAAGGCTTAAAGCACTTTCCACATTACTATTATACGAACCCTCATCAAAGGAGTACCAAAGGGTATAGAACGTCTTAACGTGATTCCTATACTCAAAAATCCTTGTTGCCTTTGAGCTGGCCAGCTCAGACTTCAGCACCTCTCCGCTTCGGTCAATTACAACCACGCTATTCCTTATGCTCTGTATTTCCCGGCTCATAACGATAAAGCCCAGCGTTATTGAAATAAAGGCAACTACCACAACAGCAATTACAGTTAACCTGGTTAGCTGAAAAGCCGATTTATAGCTCATTAAACTTCTTAGTTCCATATTATTTAAAATTAAGCACCATCATCACCAATTGCATTTGCTCCTGCTTTTGCAGCATCCGCCGCAGCAGAACCCTGGGCAGCGCCAGCAGCAGCACCACCTGACATCGCTGCCGCCCCTGCTAGGGCAGCCAACCCAACTATTTTTGATATAACCCTTCCCGCATCACCCTTGCCGATAACTTTAGAGGTCAGCCAGAAACTCATGGTATACATTATAAACAACACTATTTGATATGCCATATAGCTGTGTTGAGATATTGCATCTATCTCCGTTTCTCCGTGAAACAAATAGTAAAATGAAGCATACTTTAACTGATCAATAATATTGATAGTTGTAAACACAAACAGCAATGTTAGGCAAGTACCTGCCCAAACTTCAATTTGCTTTTTAAATGCTGGAACAATTGAAAATGCAAAAGCCAAGGGACCAATTACCACAAGTATTTTTAGTATCCCTGTAGCCAACCCTGTGATTATTGGTTTTATTAATTCTGTTGCTAAAAGAAGAATGCCACTTAACATCATCTGAATATAGTAGGAAGGATTTAAAAGATTCATCCAGTTATACCCCCCTTCTTTTTTAGCCTGATCCCCTTCCTTTATTTCAACATCCCCCCCTTTAAGTTTTGCTTCTTCTTCATCTTTTGCTTTTTGTACTTCCAATTCAGCTGTATTTCTTAACTCCGGACTTATCGAAGGATCATTAGATTTAAGTATCTCTTGATAAGCTGCTGTCTTTACATCAGCTGTCATTATCTTTCCTTCCTGTACGTATCTTTCGCTATATTTTGCTAAAAGTTTTGACTGCTCCGTCGCTGGTGCTGTTAATGAGTTAAAAAACTCTCCAAAATTTATTGCTGTTTCCACCATTGGGAGGTAAATTACAATACATCCAATTACTACCAAAGTTCTAGCAATCTCCTCGTAATCCACGAAGTAATCGGCACTCTTATCCTTTAGGCTTCTTATGGCAGTTGATATGTAATTGTAGGCTAGATTTATAAAGAACATCATCACCGCTAGTACAACTGCAATCATTACTACTTTTCCAGTCAGTTCCTTAACAGGAAGATCCATTATTTTGGCCTTAAAAAGAAACTGAGTTAACAGATCCGGTGTTTCTAAAATATCATTCATATAATTAAAATTTATTAATAATTATTATACCTATTCATAGCCGACATCCTTATTGCGTTTTTTTGTTGTTTAGCAAGATACTTGTCAATAAGTTTTTGATCCAATCTAATCTTTAATCCACTATTAAGATTATTAAATATATCTACTGATTTTTGTAGAGAAGTAGCTATGTTTTCCAAAAACCTCATTTTATCTGATTGAGAAGAACTTATTAAAGTAAAACCAACTAAAAAAGATGTTTTCATTAGATCTTGACTATACGAAATATTTAATAAGGCCATTTCTATCTCCATATCCAACAAGCAATTTGATCCCATTAAATCGATTAGTATAGCGGTTTCAGAAGTTTGGCAATACATTGACTCCAATATCTTAGATATTTTTCTCAATGATTGCAAATCTTGAATAAATGCTCCGCTTGACTCCTCCTGTAACTTTGTTACCATTTTTTCCATCTTTGCATCAACGGCAGCTTGAAGCGTTACATTTTGAACATTCAAACCCCTTATTGCTTCTAATAGCCAATTTGTAGTAGGGTCCTGAGAATATGCTTCTAACCTAAATATAGAAACACCTATAATTACTAAAAAAATTAATCGTTTCATTTTTATTATTTTAAGGTTATACTACTCTTTATTTTCTATGTACTGCCTTATGGCCGACTCCATGCTGCCCGTTTTTTTCTTTATCTCCTCCATTTCCTGTACTTCGCTCTCCTTGGAGGTATAAACCGCGTTGGCAAACTTTGAAACCTGCATTCGGTAAATATTTGTTTCCTTTCCGAGTACCATCAAAAACTCCCGGTAGTCCTTCCCCTTTTCAAGGCTATCGAGCAGCTCTATCTGGTGGTTCGTTAGGGAGAGTATTCGTTGAATATCCTTGTAATTTGAGGTATGCTCGGAGTGATCGAGGAATATTTTCGTGGCCGTATTCATAATGATTGAGTTCTTTACCACCTCCGCAGCTGCCTCTAGGAAATTAACGTTCTGAGCGGCAATGATAACCTCGCCCTCCTTTTTCCGGAACGTTCTGTAAAGGTACCCGATGAAATCACCCATCTTTTCGTCCTGAAGAAAGTTCAGTGCCTCATCAATAATCAGCGTCTTTCTTACCCCTTTAAGCTTATTTATTTTCTGAATAATCAGCTCTATGACGATGACCACCATTATCGGAAATACGGTTTCATCCTTTTGAACCGCTTCTAGGTCAAAAACCAAGAACTTGTCGCTTTCAATATCAAGGGATCTTTCGCTATTCAACAGGTGCTTATAGTCTCCCGACACAAAGGGCCTCATGATTAACTTAATATCATCTGCCTTAAACTTCCTTTTATGCTCCCTGGTTAAACTTTGCTCGTAAACTTCTAGGTAGTCCACGTAGCCCTTTAGGTCAGCTTTTACCCCATTGCTGTTTACGTACTGATAGTAAGACTCAACAGACTGCTTGAACAGACCCCTTTCAATTGGCTCAACCTCCTTTTTTCCCATTACAATGGTCAAAAGAACGGTAACGATTAGGTTTACCTTATCGTCTGCTGCCTCTTCATCCTCCGTATCTTTATATATATACTTCCCTTCGCCATCCCTCTTGCAGTCAAAAAGGTTAAAACTTAAACTCTTTTTGTCCTCCGAGTTATAGTACTTCCCCCCGTTGAATTCAACATTTCTCTTGTAGGAATGGCCAATGTCAATAATCATTACATGGTTTCCGAGACCTAAATCCTGAGATACAATCTCATTAATGTTAAATGACTTTCCCGATCCCGAGGGGCCAATAATCACCTTGTTCCTGTTAACCGTATTTTTATTATTCCACAAATCTATGACCACAGGGTTTCCGTAGCGATCCTGAAACACAATACCGTTCACATCGCCCTGAACCATACCCTCCTTGTTTATGTAGCAAACCGCCTGAGCCGTTGTATTGATAAACTCCTTGTAGTTGTTCTCTGCATTTCCTGGAATCATCGAGAAGAACATATTTGCTGTATCGTAGTTCTCAATGTACGGCTTACTACGTGCCATGTTTAAAAAGGCCATTTCTGCATTACTGATGCTCTTTTCAAGGGCCTCAAAACTTGTTTCCCTTAGCAGCACGTTCACTCCAGTTTTACAAATTTGAAAGTTATTGTTCAAAATTGTCTCCACAAACTTTGATACCTCTCGCTGCTTTACATTGGCAGGGGGGTAGAAATTCCCAAGAAAACTTAGCATCTTATTCTCGCTCTCCAGCTTCGACACCACCTTGTCGTTATCAAGAATCTGTACCGTTGTATTCAGCACATGATCAATTGGCAAACCACAGGCCAGCGGAAACACGAAAGACGTTTTGCTCTTAATTGTACTCGAATAGGCTACCCCATTTCCGTAGGCCGATGATGGAGCTGTTTTGGGAACAGCATGATTCTCCATCTGTACGGGTTCCTCTGCCAGCGTCAAAACCTTTACGAAGTACCTTCCTACCCTCATGCTGCCCTTAGCATCTATCTCGATAGGGCTAACTAAGTACTTTTTTTTATCCTCCTCGGTTATCTCTCCCTCGTAGTCACAGTTCATATAGCGGTAAATATCCTCCAGCAGCTCCTCGTCATTTTTCCTTTTGGGCCTAATGCCAGGAATACCGTTTAGCCCATTCTCAAAGGTTTCAATAATCTTCTTTATATCCTCCATTCTCTTTTCGTACCCCTTCATCCATGAAGGCTCCTTAAAGAGGTAGTTAGGGCTTCGCTGAAGGTCTAAAAGGCTACTCTTATCGTAGTTTATCCTGCTACAAAACGTTACGTATATTGCACTTCTGTTTTTTAGAATTGGCCTACCGTGAACCATTTCCCTATTCTCCTGCTCAATCAACGTTTTATACGCTACCCTTTTCTCCTTTCGATCCAGAAAGAAAAAATCCTGTTTATGTATAACGGTCCCTTCAGGTAGCAACCTAAATATTGAAATAAAATTAGTATGCAGCTTATCGGCATCCTCCTCCGATATTGTAAAGACATCAGGAAGATTTAACTCGTAACCTACGGTTATTTCCCCTTTACCATTTACAATAAGCCCACTCTCCACCGAATTAATCGGGAACACCTTTCCCAGCTCCTTTATGTTTGTTACCACCTTAGGGCTGTAGTTGGAAAGAACCAAAAAACCTATAAAAAGAATAGCTAAAATTGCGACTATAAGAACGTAAACGAGCATTTCCATATTAACCCTTTTTTATCATGCTAAAAATTCCATTATCCTGAATCTTTCGAGGCGTACTCTGAAACGCAGACCACGACGAGTAAAACTTGTAGTTACCCCTTTTACCCTCTTTAATTGACTTTGAAGCGTACATCATTATGGGCATTCCCTCAATAACAAGTACTGAAGCAATGGCAATAATCGAGGAACCAGCAGATACCATGATTACAGCCGAAAGACCCAAAACTGCAATAACCATCATAAACTGTACTGAAGATAAGCCCATCAACCTGATGGGCTTATTCACCTTAACCATATTGTTGTACTTCTTCATTAACCTATAACAGCTATTCCTATTCCGTATATGGCGATCCCAACAACCCAGGCTATCACAGCCTCCTTTGCCTTTGGGTGATTCTGCGACACCATCCACACAACCCATATTAAGCCTATTATAAGAATTACCCCAAGAACAATCTTTACAATATCCTTAATTTTGTCCACTGCCTTTTGAGTTTCAGTTTCAAACCTATCAAGCGAAGGTGCCTGAGAGTACGCCTTACCCTCTCCTAGAAGGGCTGGAATAAATACTGAGTAACTCGTTGTAAGAAATAGAACAACAAAGAACATTCTAAACCATTTTACTAATTGTGCTTTCATCTTTTAAAGTTTTAAGTTAAACATTTGATTTTGATTAATTAAACTGTTTCGTTACTTTCATCTTCGACGTTGCTATATAGATCCATGTTAACGTTTTGCTTGCTTACTACCTCTACTTTCTCCTCAGGTTCGTCCGTTTCCTCTATGACGTTCCGTTTCTCTTTAAGAAACCTTTTTGGAATTTTGTACGTTCCGTTTATAAGATCCGATGTTTTAAGAATTAAGTCGCCATACGCCTCGTGATCCACCTTTTCATCCTCAATAAGCATTATGGTAAGCTCTCGCGGCATCGCTATTAAATCCTTTCCATCAATGTAGTTTCTCGAATTCGGAGTTTCAACAACAAACTTAGTTCTCCGCTTTAGCCACATTACAACAATGACAACGTAAAGAACTAGAATTATACCCCAAAGTATGTTATTCATAACTTTAAAATTAAACTACTGCTCTTACTATTATCCATATTGTTAACGCAATTACCCATGATACTACAGCCTGTTTACCCTTTCCATACTTTACGTCGTTTATTACATGGTAAACAACTATCAAAAGGGTCATTAACATAGCTAAGCCTATAATTGAATCTGCAAATGTTCTAAAGTCATTAATTACAGAACTAATAAGATTTTGAAAATCCCTTTCATATTGCAACTCTGCTGCCGTTTCAATCATATTTTTATATATTAAATATTTACATGTCGTTTCCTAATCTTTCTATAGCCTGCTTCGCAACGTCCCCTTTTTTACCAGGCTTCTCGCCTTTTTCTTCACTGAGGTTCGCGATCGACTTTCCTTCGGGCTGATTTTTTTTTCCCGCCTCTAAACCCTTTTTCTCAGGTTCAGAGCTTACACCAAAAATTGCTTTAGCGGCCGTTTTGTCCTCCGCTTTTACACCCGGCAAGTTGTCCATATTTTTAACAACCTCCTCCGATGGCTTATAGCCCTCGTTGCTCATTTTCGCCAGCTTGGTAAAATCCTTATCGTTTAAAGCCTTGTAGAACTCCTGATCCCGCTGAACGTTCTCGATAGGCCGTTCCTTGTACTCAAACCGTTCCCTGAACTGGCTATCCGTTCCCAATTTTTCTGCAAACGCCTCCTTGGTCAGCGGCTTAAACTCCTTACCCTCTGCGCTAAGCTTCTCGGTAAAGTTTGCGCTCCTCTCCTCCTTATCTACTTTACTTAGATCCGTTGTCCTGGTGTAGTCCATGTACCTATCGTAGGACTTGTCAATAGTAGCTCTTTTTGCTTCTTTCAGCTCAATGCTCTTATTAAACTCGTCAAGGGAAATCCCCCTTAGCTCAGCCTGTTCCTTTCTCCATTCAAGCTTAGTTACATCAACAGGAGATTGCTCATGTATGGGATCGACAAACTTACTTTCCTTACTATTCTCCTCCTTTAGGTATAAATCAAAAGATTTTTGGCTTACGTTCATTTCGTTTTTACACTCACTAAGCGTTCCTGTATAAACTAATGATTGATTTAAAAAGGAAACAGCATATAAATTTTCTTTTTCAGGAATTTTTTTTATTTCATGGTCTTTAAAAATAACTTCCGAAGGAATATTTTCAAGAATTGCGCTTCGCTCTTGAATTGGAATTTTATTGAACTCCTGAACGCTGGAGAAGATATTCTTATCCTTTCCTTCCTCCCGAATCGCATTGGATCCGCTCATAATTACGCTCTCGATGCTTTGATCCTTAGTTTTTTCACCCTTCAGGTTTTTACCATCTAACGAATTTGAGCCCGCAGCTGTTACCTTTTCCAGTAAATTATCCCTATTTACGTTTAGTTTTTCCCTAAGTTCCTTTGCTTTTTGAGGGGAGAGCTGTACTAAATTCTTATAGGTAATGCCCGTAAAATCGTCAGTAAGCGTTACTTTTGCGCTAAAGTATGTTCCATTCTGTTCGAAAACCTTTGTCTTTAGCTCCTTGCCATCCAATAAATCTTTTACTTCCTGATTGGTTGGTTTGTAGTTACCTAAATCTAAAATTCCCTTTTCGTGCTTCAACTTTATAACCACCCTTTTATCAACCTCTCCCTCACCCTTTACCGTAACGGAATTAGTCTCTGTGTCAATTTGAAGGTATGCTTTTTTCCCATCAATAGTCATAGGCCCAGAGGTCTCTCCGGCATTAAGCTTAATTTTATCCGTTTCGTTTAGCGTGTAGTCGCCAATTTTTGCTGGGATAATCAACTTTTGGTTCTCAAAAGTAAACGTGAAATCTAACTCTCCAGTTTTTCCGTTTTTAAAAACCCTTACCTTTGCGTTTTTTACTTCCTCCCCATTGTAGAGCATACCCTCTATTAACGGACTTTCCTTGCCTTCGGCTAAATCATTTAGAGTTGATTCGCTTAGCTTAACTCCACAAACCTCTTTGGGAATTCTGTCGATGTCAAAAACCACACTATTTTCGTTTTGCATAGTTCTACTTTTTTAGTTTAAGTAATCCCTCTAAGTTATTATCTTTTATGTGATTTTCCAATACCTCATAGAAGATTTCGGTCAATGTTTTACCATTAATTACGCTATATATTTTCAGTATTTCATGATGCCTTTCCGCAATTCGTATATTTTCCCATTTTAGCTTAGAAAAATCAATTTTCGAATTGGCCTGATTCGTAATTTCCTTCTTTTTCTCCTCTTTCCTTTTAGGAGTACTTTCGACTACAACCTCCGTAGTTTCCTTTATTTCCTCAGTTACTGCAACCTCGTCGTTCTTTTCAACTACCGCTTCTTTTTCGTTAGGTTTACTCCCTTTTTCTTGATCATGTCCAGTTACGTTTTTCTCTGTTTCCGATGCTGCCTGAGTGAGAGCAGATAAACCTGATAGTGGTCTGATTTTGTTCATCGTTTTTAGTTTACAAAAGTTAAGAATTCATCAATAAACTTTTTCAAATCCTTACTGGCGGATTCGTACTTGTACATCGTGCTTACCCTTCGCTGAAAGGTAGGTATGCTCTCCGTAATAAAGTTTTCCATAATAGGCAATCCTAATTTTTCCCTATTATTATAGATCTCCTTGAAATCCTTATTCTGCTCATTTACCCTGTTAAAGAAAAGGGAGTACTTGGTTTTAAAACCCAGCGACTCGCGCTTACTCACCACCGTTTTTGTGTAGAAGTTAAGGAAATCAGCTGTAGAGTCCAGGTCAAGCTTGCTGGTTTGCGTTGGAATAAGCAGAACGTCTAGGAAGAAGTACACCGATACTACCCCATCCTGCTTCAGGTTGCCCGGTAAATCAATGAATATTAAGTCATACTCCTCCTTTAGCACTTCAAGGTTGTTGGCCAGCTCCTTTGAATCCATACGGATTAGCTGGTAGCACTTTTCCTCTGCCTGAGGGTCTAACTCTTTGGCGTTTTCCAGTTCCTCATATCTTATCTTATAAAGAGAGTTCTGTAAATCGTCAGCATCAACCACAAGGATTTTAAAATCTTTCCTTTCATTGTGTAAATAGTTGGCTATAAAGGAGGTAATGGTAGACTTACCTACCCCTCCCTTTTGGTTTCCGATTGCAACAATCTTACCCATAGTATTTTTCCTTTAGTTATATAAACAGTTTAAATTTTTAATGATGTAACAAAAGTATATATAAATAATTTTATTACATAATATATTTACTATTAAT